>QENJ01000046.1 GCA_013374505.1 Candidatus Methanophagaceae archaeon | reverse complement strand
CAATGCCATAGCCCAGCCTTTGTGCCGTTCAAGGAATTCTAAGCCCTCTTCTCGCGTTTTGAAGCGACATAAACGCACAAATAGCAAAAAATCAATCATGACGGAAGCTGGATACTTGTAGCCATCGTATGCCCGCAATCCTTCAATTGTCACAAGAAACTTTCGACACATCCTGAAAAAGCTTATAACGCTCTTTGGATTGTCAATGCCCAGTTTCACCGCCAAAAAAACAGCAAGTTCTAAGAAGAAGCGCAATCCGCCGAACTTGTGCGTGTCATAGTGAAAATCCTTTAAATCTTCCTCTGAAAAGAAGAATAATTCTGTAATCGTATCTTTCATGTTTTCCCCCATCTAAATCTAATTAAATTAGCAAAATGGTATATATAAACAATATGAGGGGAATATATTCTTGGAAAGGTGATTATTCATCAAAAAGAAACCAAGTGAAACTTTAAAATAAATACAATATCCCGAAAAAAAATGTTTTATACTCAGCACCGCCAGAAATTGCGCTTTTTACCGGCAGAGTCATAGTACATATTTATATACAGTCAGGCATCTTTTAGTTTGAGATACGAACTTCAAGAGGTGGCACAAATGATCAAGATAGAATTCACAGAAGAAGAGATGCAGGCATTGAAATATGAGCGATATAATCATTCCCATCCCCGAGTTCTGCGTAAAATGGAAGCTCTTTGGCTGAAGAGCCAGGGACTGAGTCATAACGAGATATGCCGTCTGACAGGAATCTCTCCAAATACATTGCGCGGATACCTGCGTGAATATCTGCAAGGTGGCATCGAGGCGTTGAAACAGATACATTTTTACCAATCGCAAAGTGAATTGCGTCAGCATACAACGACTATTGAGGAATACTTCCGCGAGCACCCCCCTGCCAGCGTTAAAGAAGCTATGGCTAAGATCGAAGAGCTAACAGCCATAGTTTCATACATAACTCCAAAAAGATCGAAAGGAGCTATTATAGAGCATTTTTGTTAGAAAGCTTTAAATAATATGGGATTGTGAAGAGTCAAGTGTGAAACTGTGGCTAACAGGGATTAAACGCAGCGAAAATCGGGTGAGGGAGTTCCTCAAGTCTATCGGGATGGCTCCTCGTAAGATGGGCATGATTCCTGCTAAAGCGGACCCCGAGAAGCAGGAAAGCTTCATAAAAGAGGAGCTGGAGCCCCGTTTCGAAGAAGCCCGAGGCGGTCAAAGAGTGGTATTTTTTGTGGATGCTGCGCATTTCGTGCTGGCTCCTTTTCTTGGCATATTGTGGTGTTTCACACGATTATTCATTAAAGCTCCAGCAGGCAGAAAGCGATTCAACGTTCTGGGCGCGCTAAACGCGGTAACTCACGAATTGGTCACCGTTACCAACGATACGTATATCAACGCTCAGAGTTTTTGTGATTTATTGTGGTGCATTTCACGCCTTGACATTAAAGTACCTATCACCCTCATTTTAGATAATGCCCGATATCAGAAGTGTAAAATCGTTTGGTAGTTAGCCGAATCACTCGATATCGAATTGCTTTACATTCCTCCTTATTCTCCCAACTTAAATCTCATCGAGCGACTCTGGAAATTCGTTAAGAAACAGTGTCTCTATTCGAAATATTATTCTGAGTTTGTGGATTTCAAAAAAGCCATCACCGATTGCCTGAGCCAGACTGATACCACTCACAAACAAAAACTTGACTCTTTACTTACACTGCGGTTTCAGAGCTTTGAAAAAGTTCAATCTGTGGCGGTGTGAAGTATACAAGCGGAAGAAAACAGCGTACGACAAAAGGATGCCCCGCAATTTATTGCGGGTGTGGAATGGCTGGGGCTGCCCATTTGATCTTTTTGTCTGTTAGCTTCACCATAAGTTGAGGTGAAGTTTCTTGACGAAATAATTTTGGGACTCTACAATCACAGGAAAGCGCAAGTAAAAAAGCCTGTTTTTTTGTAGCGCCGCACCCAAGCTTTCACTTCTTCAGTACTCCCGCAAGCATCTCCGCTATGCTCACTTTGCTAAAGACTGATTCAATCGTATCAGTAGTAATAACAGTTTTAACGCCTGCATTTAGCATTCGCAGTACGGCATTCTGCACAAAAACGCCGTGTATGCACGCAACGTAAATATCGCTTGCGTTCTGAGCCTTCAGCAAAGAAGCAGCTTCTGCGATAGTTCCCCCTGTAGAGATGATATCGTCCACGATAACCACATTTTTACCCTCTACACTTAACGCTTTTGGCTTTATCTCCACTTCTACACCGGTTATCCGCTTCTTCTCCAGCACATCGTACTCGAACCCGAAAGGCGCTGCAACTGCTGCTGTTAAGTCAGTAGCACCGGCATCGGGTCCTATTATCACTACCGGAGCTATTCCTTCGCGGGATATATAATCGCCGATTAAAGAAGAAACATCCAGTTCCTTCGTATCTGCTTCAAAAAACTGCAATACGTTGCTGTTGTGCACGTTGACTACATAGATCGTGTCGAGGTCAGCAGCGCTTATGCTTCGTGCTATTGCTCTCGCAGATATAGCTTCTCCGGGCTTAAATTTCTTGTCCTGGCGCGCATATCCTAAGTACGGGATGACAACTTTTGTATTGCTCGCTTCTTCCGCTGCGTCTATCAGTTGCAGCAAGTATATCAGGTCGGAATCGGAATTGACGCTCTGCACGATGACTACTTCTTCGTTCTTTATGTCGTCTACTATTCGCGTGTAGAGTTCTCCGTCCGGGAACCGCTTGTACTCGCATAGCGTGGCTTTACAGTCCAGTTCTGCTGCAATCCGTGTCGCCAAGACCTGTGACGAGATGCCAGGTATTATTTTCATCTTTATACTATTTTTTATTCAGGTTCATAAAATAAAAGTATTTTGGAAGAATCGCAATTGTGCAGACGAAAATCGCAGCAAATGCCTCTCTTATGAACTGCGCTGCAATTCCTTCTTCACCTCTTTTTTTCGCCGTTCTGCCTGACTCTTCTGTCATAAATAACTTCAAATTCTGGTGTTAGCCCGCTAAAATACCCTGTACAACTTCCTCAGCCTTCGGTTCCACCGTAGCCATAAGCTTTTGGAATTCCTCCGCCCCTATCTTAGCTTTTAGTTCATTAATACTATTTTCTGTTTTTTCAATTCTTGGGTCTCTGATTTCTTTAAGTATCTTTCTGGCTAAAAGGTAGCAAGCCAGCGCTAAATCATATATTTCCAAATCCTTGAAAACCACGCCTAAATTATTAAGGCAGGTGCCTTCACCCCGTCTGTCCCCAATCTCCTTAGAAATAGAGAGAGCCTGCCCATAATATTTGATGGCACGCTCTACCTCACCCAAAGAATAGTAAGCAGTTCCAAGGTTTCCGAGCCAGGTGCCTTCATTTCGTCTGTCCCCAATCTCCTTAGCAATAGAGAGCGCCTGCTCATAATATTTGATGGCACGCTCTACCTCACCCAAAGAAAGGTAAGCACTTCCAAGGTTTCCGAGCCAGTTGCCTTCATGTCGTCTGTCCCCTATATCCTTAGAAATAGAGAGCGCCTGCTCATAATATTCGATGGCACGCTCTAACTGTCCCAGATCAGAGTAAGCAGTTCCAAGGCTTCCGAGCCAGGTGCCTTCATTTCGTCTGTTCCCAATATCCTTAGAAATAGAGAGCGCCTGCTCATAATATTCGATGGCACGCTCCACCTCACCTAAAGAATAATAAGCATTTCCAAGATTTCCGAGCCATGCACCTTCGTTTTGTCTATCGCCAATTTCCTGAGCAATCTTAAGTGCCTTTTTTGAACACTCAAGCGACTTTTTATAAGAACCGATTTGACCATATAATGCCCCAAGAGAACCAAGCAGGTATCCACTTATTTCTGCTTCGGCAGAAAGCTCACCAAGCAGTTTCTCCTTTAGCTCTATATTTCGCTTGTGCTCTTCCAGAGATTTATATTCAGTCTCTAATGCAAACTCAACCAGAGCAGGTCTGCGCTCTTCTGCCGTCGGTACTTCCATAAACTCAACCACGCGGTTTCTAAACGCAAAGAAGTCCGGCGCATCCAGACTGATACGAGCAAGTTCCGCTTCTCTTACCCAGAATAAAACCTTGACTTGATGCTCGACAAGCACTTCTCGTTTAAAATTCAAATACTGAAGCACTTCAGGAAATCCTTTATCCAGATTATAAACAAAAAAGACGGTGTTATCAGAGTTTTTTGCAGCAAAAAAGGAAGGCAAGTCTTTAAAGTTCGCGGTGTCCACGCTTACAACTTCGAGTCCCTGCTCCGCCAACGCGCTCTCAAGCGATTTATCTACGTCACTGCGCAAAAATTCACTCAGATACATGGCAAAGAGAATAGAGGGTTTGTTGTATTTGTAGGCGCGACTTAAGTAATTGGCAAGCCTTAAAACTCGCTCCTCAAAAGCCGCTTTTGCTTCGTCCATTATTTCTTTAATAGTTCTTCGAGCGTGGGGTGTATATCATACCAGTTTTCTTCGTTCTCATACTCAAGCACGCTAAGATTATGCAATAAATGCCCTATCTTTTCTATCCCACGTATATCATTACTCTCATAAATTTCATTAAGGGTTTTATAATCGTCAGATTTGAGAATACGTTTGAAATCACTTCTTATTTCGCGCTCTGCCCGCTCCACATCTTCTTTTGATATACGAGTCCTTTCTTTTTCTATTGCGTTGTCTGCAGCGATTTGCATTATCCGTGCACCTTCTCTGAACACACCGCCGCTCATTTTTATGGCAAAATCAAGTGCTTCGGGCTCGATCAGCTCTTCTTTCATTCTTTTATAAACAAATGTTCGCATCAGCTCATAGCCCGGCTCGTGTATGCTGTTTCTATCGTTCTTGGTGTGCAGTTTAATATTGGGCAGGAAAAACCGTGTTTCCCGTATCGCTGTAAATTCCGGTGCGAAGAATATAGAAATCGGCACTGTATAAACTATATAGCATGCAGGCTGCGTAATAGCCGTATAGTTATCATAAAAAATCTCCTTTGCTTGCTCTAAACTGGGTTTGTCCAGATCATCAATTATAACAAGCACATTCTTCTTCTCTTTACCTTCGATATCTGCAATGATTATATTTATTTTATCAATAAGCTCAGAAAGCTTTGGTTCTATTCGTTCCCTGATAATTTTCCTTGTAGTATGCTCGGACTTGATTTTTGCCTGTACCGAAAGGAAAAAGGCACGAATCCCTCCTTTTACCGAGGCTTCGGCAGACTTCGTTTTTTCCGACTCCAGCTCTAAGGTACGCCCCCAGCTCTCAAGTTCTTCTAGTAGCTCTGGTTCCAGTTCCTTGCCCGCATCAATATACTGTATATATAATTGCGCACCCATCGAGAACAGCACGTCCACATAATTAAGGTTGTTAACATCGCAGACGTCCTTAACCGAGTACTTCACAATATAAAATCGTTTTTTTATTTCATCATCCGCGGCAAGCCTGTTTAGTTCTGTTGACTTGCCGCAGCCGCGATGACCGGAAAAGAAGTATTTGGGCTGCTGCCTGTGCTGACGCATAAGGGCCCTGATTAGCTTATTTAAAGGCTTACCTGCCAGCTCTACGTAAAACGGACAAATCGCAGGTAAAGTAAAAACCGGGTCAAAATTGCTCCACGCAAGGTCAAGATCTTCGGCAACGATAAAATCTTCGGGCATCTTTACTCTTCACAAACAAATCTTACGTTTCTGTCTAATAAAAGCTTTTCAAGGGTCACCCTAAAACTCCTTTAGCCCCTCCGCCGTGTTCTTCAACACCAAATACGCCAGTTCCTGAGTAATAAAAGCACCCAAACCACAATCAGGACCCACATATTTTATGCGGTCTCCGAAGATAGAATACGCATTCGCAAACCGTTTCTTTACCTGTTTCGGACTGTTGTACTCGTTAACTATATCTTCCAAAACGCCTTTATCCTTGAATGCGTTCGTATGGTGCTTTTCATCGTATTCCGCCGCCATGCTGAATATATCCGTCCTTGAAACTCCGACACGTAGATATTTATCGTATTTATCCAGTTGTACTTTATCTATCAACGTTAAAAGCGACGGATTCGCTGCGGATTCCACACCTATCACACTTATCCCATCCACCTGGCACACGGTATCATAAAAAATAGGCGAATGGAGATGTATCTGCGTATCCACGCCCTTCTGAGCCGCATATTCGGAGGCGAGTCCCAGTGCCGTAATCACACCCTCTTCTTCTATACGTGGGTCTAAGCCCATGCTTGGCTCGTCTAACGAAGCGCACACCACTTCGTAATTCTTCGCACCGTCTATCGCGTTTTTTACGAACCTGCCCACGGATTTTGCTATGTTTGATAACACGTCTATATACACCGGTGGCGGAAATTGTTTATAATACAGCTCTATCGGACCTGTAACGCATATCCGGATCTTAAGTGTTTCACCCGTCTTTTCCCTGTACTCCGCCGCCATCTGCTCGAATGCGTCCAGCTCGATTATCTTCGCCTCTTCTTCTTTTATTAGCAGCGGCGCTTCTGTCTTCTCAGCGTCCAGAATCGGATCGTTAAACTGGGTGATCATGTCCTGAAATTGCGGATATGTAGGAACTTCAACGCCTGCGTTTAGTTTCTGTTTCATTGTTCCTGTTAATAATTCGTATAACGCATTTCGGTGTGTCGGGACGTCAGCAAAAGCTGCTTTTAGCCAAGCCTTTGTTGTTCCTTCGGGTAAAGGATAACTTCCGATGTCGTCGTATAGCGGCTTTTTCATGTTTATGCTCTATAACTATATTTTACCATATTATATTTAAGCTCCGGCTTGTATCCACCTATTCAAAACGTACTTATCGCATCTTCCGTAACCCTAACGAATTCATTCATCAATTTAGCTAAAATCTCTTCCGTTGCACCTTCCGCCGTCACACGTATCAAAGGTGAAGTGTTCGATGCCCTTATAAGCGCCCAGCCTTCATCGCCCTGTTCTACCCGGATACCGTCCATAGTATTTATCCTATCCGTGCCATATTCATTCGACAACCGTTCAGCAAGAACTCGCATTACCTCAAACTTTACGGTATCACCACATTGAATATTCTTTCGCTGTTTTGGAAACACGGGTAACGCATCCACAAGCTCGGACAACGTCCGTCCGGTTTTAACTAAAATCTCCGCTATTTTCAATGGTATTACCATCGCATCGTCAAACGGGAAGAAAGAAGGCATAACATAATGACCGCTCGATTCTATACCAAGCACCGCATCTCGTTCTTTTGCTTCCTTCGTCAGGAATGTATGACCCACCGGTATCCGCTCTATTTTACCGCCTAACTCTTCCAGCTCCAGTTCTCGCTCGAGCAGCATAGAGCATTCAACATTTGCTAAAATGGTTCCTTTTTGCTCTTTTAATAACGCTTGAGCTATTATAACGCCGCACTGGTCAGCACTCAGCGTTCTTCCACGGTCATCTACTATTACTACCCGATCGCCGTCACCATCGAAAGCCGCACCGAAATTCGCCTCTTTTCGCGGTACTTCGGCTTTTAATGCGCCAAGAGTCGCATCTGTTGGCTCGGACGGTCTATTCGGGAACGAAGGGTCAGGATTCGGGAACAGCGCATCTGCCTTTAGCTTTATACGATTTACCACATCCAATGCCACTAGGCCCATACTACCGTTTCCACAGTCCAACACGATTCTTTTGCCGTCAAAGACGTCACGGTCAAATTTCTTCGCTATGTATTCTATATACTCCTCTCTCAAATCCAGTTCATGGTAGTTGCCAACTTCATGCCACAAAACCGATTCTTCTTCGCCTTCCAGCACTATATCCATCAGTTCTTCGTTTGACTCGGCTGAGAAACCTATTCCTTCACCTGTGTATAGTTTCACGCCGTTCCATTCAGGTGGCAGATGCGATGCCGTCACATACGCTGTTATATCCTTCTTGAGCCGCCATCCGGAAAAGGCACACGCGCCAAATGTGGTTGTGCCGGTATTGGTCACGTCCAGGCCCGAAGAAAGCAGGCCTGAGATGAACGCATTCGCGAGCAATGTAGAAGTCGCTCGTATGTCGTTACCAACAACCACGCTCTTTTCGCCTCGTTCTTTCGCATACGTACCCAAAGCGCGCCCGATCTTTAGCATCGTCTCGGGATACAGGTCGTCATTGAAAATCCCTCTTATGTCATACGCACGGAATATGTGCGCTGGTATTTCTTCTTTTTGCATTGTCTGGATAAGATTAAGGTGACCTCAGATGAATAAAAATGTCAAGTCATTTTTGGCTAAATTTTAATTAGCTGTTACATAATTAAGTATGGAACTAGTAATGGGGATAACGGGCGCGAGCGGCGTTGTGTATGGAATCAGATTATTAGAAGTGCTAAACGATATAGCAGAAACACACCTAATCGTATCCGCGAGCGCGAAGAAGATAATATCAATAGAAACGGGTTATGAACTCGAGGAAGTTTATGCGATGGCTTCTCACGTATATGATAACTCAGACTTCACCGTGGCAGTGAGCAGTGGGTCGGTGCGCTATGACGGTGCGATGATAGTGCCGTGTAGTATGAAGACCCTGGGCAGTATTGCGTCCGGCATATCTACTACGCTAATCACGAGGGTTGCTGATGTATGTTTGAAGGAAGGCCGGAAACTGGTGATTGTCCCGAGGGAAACACCGCTCAGTCTTATACATCTGCAGAATATGGTTACAGTGAAGAAAGCGGGTGCCATTGTGCTACCAGCGTCACCTGCATATTACCACAAGCCCCAAAACGTGCGGGATATGGTGGATTTTATCGTGGCAAGAGCACTTGACAGCTTTGGTATTGGCTTAGAAACAGATTTAATACGCCGGTGGGGAACAGGCGCAAATCGCTAAATCACTGGTTATTTAAGAAACCATTTACCGCCAACCTTTTTATGTCGGTTTCACCATTTCCTCATAGTTATCATGACCGCAAAAACAAAGAATCGTGCAATGCTAATGATACTGATATTCCTGTTGCTACTAGCAGCCATTAGTATTACAGTCACGAGCGCGACAGTAACGGAATTGTACGCCCATCCCGAAGTAGTGGTGCAAGGAGCAGAGGTATCAATATCGGGTAAAGCATCGCCGAACGAGGTGGTATGGATATATTCATCATCTGTTCCCAGTTTGCCCGTATCAGATGGAAGATACCGCCGTGAATTCAATGGTATTTACTTCCCCAAGGGCGAGAAAGTATTTTCAATGACTGCGGGAAAAATAGAAGATATCCGGCTATCCCTAACTCCTGTACTATGGCTGGGTACTGTTAACTATCCCACCACAGGACCTAGAGAAGCAACCAACGGCACTGCCTCTCTTTCGCTTTCCTTTCCTATACAAGGAGTGGACCTATCAGGGGAAAAGGACATTAGTGTATATGGCGCCGCGGAAGATAGCGCAACTTCCGTAATACTTGAATTTGCCATGGCTATCAAAGTCACCGCGGATTCCAATGGCGATTTCTCGTTTGGTATAGACACAGGTGGATTTCCGCTCGGAGAACTTGTGATTTCCGCATCAGAGAAAGAACGAACTGTTCACATAGTGTCCACGGAACCATCGGTATTCGATACCGGCCCCGGAATGTACCCGAGCATCCCAGGTACGCATCACGGCAAAATCATACCTGCACAAACGCTATTTGTGCACAAGCTTTACACGTATCCGTGTATTGGAACGGGTGGACATTCAGAACGCATAACTATTAGTAATGCTTCGGGTTGGACACAAACCGCGATGTGGGACGGTTACAACGAAGAGGGGCATAATATCTACTTCGCGGATAGTTTCGAACTGCGCCCGGGTGTTGAGTATAACTATACAATAGAGACAAGCTCGTATCCGCAGATAATACACACATCACAATTGAATACAAACGCCGGAACCATCACATGCGAAAAATTCGTTGACGTTAATGGAAAAGTATATAAAGATTGGATCCCTGCTATTATCTTAAGCTAACGCTTTGATGATAAATAGGCGGAGGATGACCGAGATGATAAAGGACTATAGACGTTTTGTACAGCATGCGAGTATTGTACTATTCTGTGTGTTCCTTAGTATAGCGACAATAGCGACTGCAACTGCAAGCGTAACGGAATTGAATGTGAACCCCGAAGTGGTTGATGAGGGTGGTGAGGTATCAATAACGGGTAAGGCATCGGCGGGTGAAACGGTATGGATAGGCTCTTCATTTGTGATTTCTTCGTCCGTCTGCGATGGGAAGTACTCTCAGAAGTTTGAGGGTATTTATTTTCCTCCTGCGGGTGACAACGCAATTGTAAAAGAGAAACAGTTCTCGGTGACTGCGGAAAACGTAAAAGATATTCGTGTATCAATAAATCCGAGTCCGGTACCATTTATGAATAAATATCCATTAAGTGGACCCCTAGCGGCAACTAACGGTATCGCCACACTTACTATTACCATTCCCGTTGAACTATATGGAATAAAAAAGGATGTGAGTGGCGAAACAAATGTAGAGGTATATGGCAAAGCCGCGGAAGATGCAACTTCTGTAGACTTACAAGTAAAATCGGAAATCCAAGTAACCGCGGATTCAGACGGTTTCTTCTCTTTTAATATAAATACCGGTGGGCTTCCAAAGGGTGAGTTCAATATAACCGCAGGAGATAAAGAAAAGCCCGTTTACCTTGGAACCACACCACAAGCAACCAGTGACGGTAGCAGTAGCGCCTCAGAAACCACACCAACGCCCACACCAACTCCTACACCAACTCCTACGCCAACACCCGTTAATGCAACGCCTACTAATACAACGCCTGTTAATGCAACACCCGAGCCATCACCAACTCCTGTACCAACACAATCTCCAGTGCCAACCACCTCGCCACCGGTAACAACGACTCCACGTATAACGGCAACTCCTTTGACGACTTCTACCCCTACACCGTCTCCTACACCTACGCCTACATCTACTCCAAGCCCAACGCCCACGACTACTACACCCGACTTCAAAATCGGATTTGTGATCATGGGACTTCTCACAGTCGCATATCTATTGCGTAAATACGGTAAGAAAGGAATAAAGAAGTAATAGAAAGATATTGATTAAGGCCAGAGGTAATATCCATAGTTGGAGCGAAGAATTCGGGCAAGACAACCCTAATCGTGGATTTGATTGCATAAATTTTTAATCAAAGAAACAAGGGTTTTTCTTTTTCTAAAACGAGAAAGTGTTATGAACGCGAAAATAAGTTACTCTTCGGTGGATGCAACCACAAATCCGGTGGACTGGATGTACAGCTTAGAAGATGCCGGTTTTCAGGGTTGGGAGATAGTGGCAGAAGGACTGCAGAAGGTGGACGGAGAATTTAAAGAGCGTGTTCGAGAAATATATGAGACGACTAATCTTGTCCTTTCCTTGCACACGCCACTCTCGGATGTTAATATAGCGAGTGTGAACGAGCGTATATGGGCTGAGAGCGTAAGACAGGTAAAAGAGAGTATAGAGGACACACACGAGTTCATTGACAATATCTGCGTGGTGCATCCCGGCCTCTTCTCGCCTTTATCCATACAGATGCCAGATAAAGCAGTTCAAAAAGCGATTGCGGGTTTGCGTGCGATTTGCGAAACAGCATCGGAATACGGGTTGCGGATAGCGGTAGAGAATTTGATTTCCATAAATATGCTGATGGGGCGAACCCCTGATGAACTCGTTCGAATTGTGCGGGGTGTGGATAGGGATAACCTTGGGATATGCCTTGACGTGGCACATGCGAATACGACAAAGACGCTGGATGAGTTCTTTCGCCGTAACGATGTGGACATAATACACATGCACGTAAGCGATAACTTTGGTACGGACGATCTGCATTTGCCCGTGGGTGAGGGCAACCTGGATTGGAAGAAGGTGCTAAACGGGGCTAACGACTATGAAGGCTTGGTGGTAATAGAGGTGTACTCAGTAGAGGCCGGGATAAAGAGTATGGAATACTTACGCAATCTTACTTCCTGAGCTACGAGCTCACACGGATTTTCAGAATGAAAGGATAAGAATAACCAAGATGTAACCGGGTGTGTATCATAAGTCTCACGAGCGAAAAAAAGCACGAAGAGGTTGCTGACTTCCTCCTCTTTTCTTTTACAACAAGTTTTTAATCCATCTTTCCCATCTTTTACTCTATGCAAGTAATAATACAAACAGTAATCCCTATTTTTTCAATCATTTTAGTTGGTTATATCATCGGTAAACACAAAAAAATAGATGTTCAGCGCTTTATTAATCTGATTGTATATATCGCAGCTCCCTGTCTAATCTTCTCGTCCATTGCAACCAGTGACATTAACCTGGCCGATTTCGCCTCAATTGCCGTAGCTGCACTCGCTATACTACTTATTATGGTTACTTTCGCTTGTCTTACCTTAAAACTAACAAGATCAGACAAAAAAGGGTTATATCTGCCCATGACCTTCGGTAATACGAGCTATGTAGGCTATCCCGTTGCATTATTCGCATTTGGCGTGGACGGTTTGTCGCGTGCTGTTGTCTTTGACATGATTAACTCGGTACTTATCTTCAGCCTCGGCATCTATATCGTACACCACAGAAACGAGCTACAAGAGGTGTTCAAAGTTCCGTTACTCTATGCAGTGGTAATTGGCTTAGTAGTAAATCTATCAAAAATCACGATTCCACAAGTGCTATTCCTGCCGATTGAAATGGTCGGGCTGGTCACTATCCCCCTGGCATTGCTTGTTCTCGGGTATAAACTGACAGAGATAAAAATAAGCACAGCAAAAATCGTACTACTCGCTTCGGGATTCAGAATTCTTGGCGGTTTTTTAGTTGCATTAATGATTGTCAATCTATTGTCCTTAGATGGATTAGTGAAAGACATCATATTGCTACAAGCAGCAATGCCCTCTGCCGTCATGTCAATGATATTAGCAGCCAAATACCAAAGAGACGCATCTTTAGTCGCTTCTGTTGTCTGTATCACCACATTGCTCAGTATCCTCTCTATACCGCTAATCCTGTCTATTTTATGATATTGCTGTTTCCGTGTTTTTTTCCGTGTTTTACTTGTGCAGTTAGAATTCCAAGCACTTTTCAATCCCCAATCGTGCTATGAGCCTAGAAAATAGCTTGTGATTGAAGTTTGCGTATGCAACTTCATTCGGAACGACAATGGCGAGTTTACGCTCTTCATAGCACGGATAGGCATCTTCAAACACGCGGCCGATATTTCGTACACATTTCGGGAGTTTCTCGGTTACGAAGACCACTGGTTGCTCTTTCCATTCTCTAATGACGTATCTTGACAATTTATCCGTAATCACCATGTGCAGTGTATCTCTATCCACATACAGGTTTCCGCTGAGCACTACGAAGTCTTCATCCATTGTGAACCCGCTGAAATAGCCGCTAACCGCATCTACTTCCTCTTGTGAGAATTCGGCCCACTGGGCAAGTCCTTCTTTCTTCGCTTTTTGTTCTTGTTGCGATTCCGCTATGACCTCTCCAATTAGCCCTTCGAACTCTTTTATCTGTGGCATCTTATAGAGTTCCTTCTCTCTAAACTCTATTAGCATATCCTGGGCAGCCTTTCGCTCATCATCAGTTTGATGATACAACCACAGGAATTCATGTCTTGGTGCCCTTTGCCCATAAACGCACAGATTCTTGGCGATAAAATCGGTCTCTAACGCTTGAAAGACCTCCGGTGAAAACATATCTGATATATCCGCTTTTATGAATTCATACTGCGTAACGCCGGGGAGTCCATGTATGCTCATCTTCAACATTAGTTCAATCATAGTTAGCGCTGCATTATTCCCCGCATCTACCTCTGCTTTAACTATCGCCGATAATTTCGGTTGTGCTTTTAAATAATCTAGGGCAATCTCCTCAAAGTCCTTTTCATGTCCCGCGGGGCAAATGTACTCATCATAAGGTCCTATACCAAAAACACGTTTGTGCTGCAATGATTTTAACAAGTCCTTGCATTCCTCTTCCTTCCCTTTCCCCTGTAACGCCACGAAGTTTTTCGTGAGTGCCTCTTCCGAGGCATATTCCTTCAGTAAATAGACTAATCCCTGTAGTGTTCTTGCACCCTCGTCCTTCTCTGTTATACCTAAAACCAAATTCTTATATTCTTCCGGTCTCATCTTCTCTCTTCCCCTTTTTATTCACTCAACAACGTATCCACCAGCCATTCCGCATCAAACTTCTCCAGGTCTTCATATCCCTGCCCGGTGCCCATGAATATTATGGGCTTGGAAGTGGAATGCGCGATAGAAATCGCCGCCCCACCTTTCATATCTATGTCTAACTTGGTTAATATCGAGGCATCTATCCCCACGACTTCATCGAATTTCTTCGCCCTTTCCACCGCGTCGTTCCCCGCAATCGCTTCATCCACGAATATTACCATGTCCGGCTTCGTCACCCGGCATATCTTCCTCAACTGCTCCATGAGATTTACCGAGGTGTGCATTCGCCCTGCGGTATCTGCCAGAACTACCTCTATTCTGTTCGCTTTCGCATATTTCAACGCATCATATACAACTGCTGCGGGATCTGAACCATATTGATGCTTTATCAGTTTTACCCCTAAATTAGACGCATGACACTCTATCTGTTCAGTTGCACCCGCTCTGTACGTATCTGCAGCCGCAATCACCACCGAATGCCCTGCTGAAAGCAACTTCTGTGCTACCTTCGCGATAGTAGTCGTCTTCCCCGTTCCATTCACACCGATAAAAGCGAGATTTAATGGCTTTTCCCCTTTCGCCACAAACTCATCAAAATCAAGCTTTTCCGCAGAAAGAATGTCTAACAAAGCACCCTTTAGTGTGTCCTCCACTAACTCTTCTGTGTTTGTGCCCCGTTTTACCTTTTTACCCACCAGTTCCGCCTTCACACGGCGAGTTAACTCTTCCACCACGGACAGTGCAGTATCACTTTCTAATAACGCTATTTCTAACTCTTCTAACGGCTTTTTCAGGTCTTTCTCATCTAAAATCGTCTCGCCACCTATTGCCGCTTTCCCCTTCGCTATTACTTTCTCCTCGACTGTTTTAGAAAAGATTTTTAGCTTCTTTCGTAGATTCTCAAACATTTCTTCTTGCCTTGCACACCCTATTGTAATGTAACATCACAACAGATATAAAGTGAGGATAACCAGCGTTCAAGCAAAATCAACTATAAAAAACAACATTTATATGTTGAACGGGCACTGCCTAAAAATCTCGCGATTTATCACCGCGGAGATCGCCAAGGGCGTAGAGTTTAAGACCATTCCAATCCCTGCTTGTGTTTTCTGATGCTTCTTGCGTTCTCCGTGCACTCCACGGTAAAACTTGCGGATATAGTGATTTCACTGTAAAATTCAACTGTACTGTCGAAATACGGGGGAAAAAAATAAAAAGGGGTGAAATTATGATTCGCCCCTTCACATAGTTCGTTTTACTGCATAGCTTCGTCTATGTCTTCCTTTTTCACTGTTTTCCGTCCGGCATGCTTAGCTAGGCTTACGGCTTTCTTTGCTATTTTTTCGCCTTCTGCCTCTAATATCTCTACTAATGCCGCACTTGCTTCTTCGCTTACTCTCTCTGCACCCGCGTTTCTTACTAATCGCGTTACTGGTGCAATTGGTAGTTGTGCCATTTTCATCACCATGATTAGGTAATGCGATAGTATATAAAAGCTTTTCGGTAGTCAACCCTCTACTACCTAATCAAAACCACTGACCTAATGTCTTTTGCCCCACATCTTCAAATGATGAAACCTCATAACCAAAAAGTTGCAACACCCTATGTGCAACAGGTATTAGCTGATGGCGGACATAGTACGAGACGTCAATCAGGTATTTGTGGCTCTCTGCGTATATTTCAAGCCCTGCACCTCTTTCTATAATATCTACCGGGAACGCGCGGTCACTCGTCTTCCCCCCACCTTTTATTATAACATACGGGATCTTCGAGCCCACTTCGTATTCAATGTTAAAAGACGAAGTTAAGGCACGTTCGGCAGCTATAACATGCGCTTGCTTTGTTTCATATGCGCTTATCTTTCGGGTGAGTGTTTTGTGTATTATTAGCTTCTGTAATGGTACTTTACCGTCTTTAAAGTCATGTATAACGTTTTTAACGTACTTTGCTGCTTTTTCGGGGTCTTTTTGTCTCAGTATCATATCTATCACTTCTGTCTGCATCTCCTTCGCCTGTTCGCACCAGTCCCCGCGGCGCACTTCCAAACCGCGAACTACGATTTCGTCTTTGTCGGTAAGCGCGGCATACCGCTTCTTCTTCCCGGTAAAGAAAATTGCTTTGAAGAAGTCCTGAATCTCAAGTTCAAGCGGGAACTCCGTTGAAATCTTCTCCGAAACCGCCCTCGCCTTCTCCCTGGTCACTTCTCTTATATCCTGCACATCATCGCCCGTGGGAAGTTTAGCGAATACGCTATCAGTATCGCCGTAAATGACTTCTAATCCGAGTTCCTCCGCTACCTCCACCGTGCGTTTTATAAAGTAACGCCCCCATGCGGTTGTCGCTTCGGCACATTCGCGCTTGTAAAACTTCGCGGCGCTCCATCCGGTGTATCCATAAAAACTGTTCGTGAGTATCTTGATACTCTGCTGTCGTATATCCAATAACCGATATTCATCCGAATTTTTGGCATGAGTATTCATCTCCGCCTTTATCTGCCTCCGCCTCGTGATTAAATCACTCATTATTCTCTTAAAGAACCCGTCTGGCGACTTTTTGAATGCATGCCCCACTTCTGGTGCAATATACAAATCCTCCCCCGTTGCTTCCCGTGAGTCCACAAAAGTATCTGGGGAGACATTAAAAGAGATCATAATTGTGGGATACATGGATGAAAAGTCGAGCGCGATAACATCCTCATGCAGTCCCTTTACGGGTGGCAGTACGAACCCGCCCTCGAAAGTTTTCTCGCCCCCGCTCTTTGGTGGTACAAGCTCACCTTTTTTAAACGCCTCTATAGTCAAAAATGATTCTACCTGGCGGCCTCGCCCCATCTTTGCTAACTCGTCCAGAGGATAACCAACCATCTTGGATAGCTCAATTTGCAGCGGTAACACCTTTGTCGCGATACCTAACGTGCTAACGGCATCCGCCTTTGCGTACTCGTATAAGCGCTCACGTGTAGAACTATCGTACCAGCATTCGGTAATCTCTCGCGGCGATAAATTCACTCTTTCGTCTTTATTCATCACGCCGAGAAACTCAGACACATTCTCCAGTGTTTTCACCTTCACGCTGTCCAGATCACGTTTTGCCAGCTTAAACAGGTCCACGTTAAGCATACCCGTGATATTTACGCCCGGTAGTGCCCGACCCTTTTCATATTGTACTGTACTGCCATCAGCACCCAGCTTCATGCGAATACCATGTTTGTTTGCCCTTTCTTTTATATATGGCCAATCAAAACTATCAGAATTGTAGCCCACGATGATCTCGGGCTTGAGCTCTGCCACGAACGCGAAAAAATCTTTTAAAACTCTTCTGTCGTCACCTACGCGGTATTCTTCATCCGACATCACAAATAACTCCGCTTTTACTTCATTTGCCGCGTGGTATGCTACGGATATGATTATTATGGGGTCCCTATTTGGCGATGGCATCCCCACGGAAGCCGCCATCTCGCAATCGAACGACAAAATTTTGAGTTCGGGCAAATCACTCTCAGCCATCTTTTTGTATGATACGTTTGAAGCGAGAATAGCAGTATCCGCATAGTCCAGAGCTATTTCTTCGCCTTCCACAGTTACACCGTCAAAAGGCCGCAGTTGCTTGTCTATCAAGTATCGTATTGCAAATAGAATATCAGCCTCCAGCACGGTAAGACCCTCTTTTCTGACCACCTCTCGTAACAGTGGCACGTGTCTCGGATGCTCCACGAAAATTTTCAAACCCTTCTGATTCACCCCGAGTAATTTCCGCTGGCAAAATTCCACCCGTTTTATTCTTATAGTGCCATTATCTCTATAGATCCTAATCTTCTCTACCTGCTGCTTTTTTTCTTCTGCACTACCTTCGTGGGCATAAAACTGTGAAGTATAAGGAACAGCATAGAAATACGGCTCGAAGTTTTTGTCTATCACAACAAAGTTCTCGCCTTCTTTGTCCTTGCACCACAATCGTATCACAGGCTTTTCTTTTCCCGCGTCATCTTTTTCCGTTATGTATCCAATATCAAGTAGAAAACCCTCTTTCTTCATTTCTGGTCGTTTCCCTATATCTTCTGAATTTAGTTATCTCTCTCACCATTAAATTTTTTAAAGATGGTGCGGTTAAATCTTATGTAAATCGGTACTGCGAGTTAAATGAGATGAAGAATATCATTGTTGGTGGCGGAAGAGCGGGGAAAGAATTAGCAGCTCAGTTGTCGGAATCTGTGATCATTGAGATAGAGCCGCAAAAACGAGAAGAGCTTTCTGAGTTAGAGGGTGTGCAAGTGATTATAGGCGATGGAAGTGACGAAAAGCTATTGATGCAAGCGGGTCTGGAAGATGCCACGGCATTTATCTTGCTCACAGGTAGTGACGAGGCGAACTACCGCGCGGCGGCTATTGCGAAGGAACACGGCGTTCCCCGGATAATGGTTCGGGTTGAAGACCCGGAAGCTAGAGCACGGTTCAATGAACTTGGCGTTGAGCACGTTATGCAGCCCACAAAGATAGTAGCAAATATCGTTGCCGACATGATGCGTCCTGATGAAAGCGGGAGGCCATTCAAGAAACTCCTCGTTCCTATTCTCAATAACGATTCGGTGAACAAAGCGTTCAAAGAAGCATTGTTGATTAGTTCAGTTGCGATGGGGGAAATAACGGCGGTAAAGTCAGGAGACAGAGACGGAAAAGAGCTGGAATTCATGGCTAATGATATGGGTGTTCCACTTACGATACTCCCGGAAAAGGAAGAATCAATGGGCATTCTAAGAAAGTATCTTCGTAATCATGCGTGTATAATATTAGACACGGTAGAAAAGCACTTTTATTCCCCGGACTGTATAGTAATAGGGCCGGAAGAACTCGGGTTTTTAGATAGATTGTTTGGAAGAAGCGTTGTATTGCAGTTGATACGGACGGCATCCCTGCCAGTCCTTGTAGCGCGAACGTTAAGATATTACAACCAGGTTCTTGCACTTCTGGATGCTTCCGAGACCGCAGAGAGTGTAGGTAAGTATTCGGTCCAGATGGCGCGTTTATGCGGTGCAAAGATGTATCTGCTTGTTCTGGAGGAGGTACCTAGAGAGTTAATAGATGGGATAAGGAAATTGTGTGAAAAAGGGAACGTACACATTATTGAGGAGTGGGTAGAAGGCAATCCAATGATAGAGGCGGTAAAAGAGGTGAAAAGCGGTAATTACGAACTTACTGTGCTTCCCTGGCGTGGCACAGGGGTTATTCGGGCGGACATAATAAAGAAGATAATAAATGACGCGCCCTGCTCTGTTCTAACTGTGGTGTGATGCCCATGACCATAACTATAAGCCCCTACATACTTTTGTTAACGATAGCAATCTTCGCATTCATTATTCCGCTTATTTCTGGCAGAATAGGCGTTCCGGCGGTAGTAGGCGAAATCATCTTCGGTATATTCCTGGGTGTGCTGGGCTTATCTCTCGATACCGAAGGACTCATAATTATAGACTTCCTTGCGGGCTTTGGACTTATATTTCTGATGTTTTTAGCAGGGCTGGAGATAGATTTCTCGAAGGTTGAAATTTATGGTGTGAAACCGTTTCTCCTCGGTATTTGTATCTTCATCCTCACGCTTGGGCTTTCGGTCTTTTTAACCTCAAAACTGGGCTATGGGTTGTATCTCGCGATCCTTCTCTCAACCTCTGCGGTTGGATTGGTAGTGCCCACGATAAGGGAACTGGGGATGTTAAAGACAGATTTTGGGCAGACGACACTCATAGCGACGTTCATTGCCGATTTTGGTGCCGTGCTGCTCGTTACGTTGTACACACTGCATTTTGAGAAGGGAGTCACATGGGAGATGTCTTTGATTGCACTCATATTCGTTCTGTTTTTTGTGGTGTATTATGTGGGTAAGCTTGCGATCTGGCACTATCCGGATCGGCTATCCGCATGGTTCAAATCGAACCACCCGTCAGAGATGGGTGTAAGAGCGGCATTCGCATTATTGCTCGTATTCGTTGCTTTGTCTGAGATCGCGAATGTAGAAGCCATACTGGGTGCGTTTCTTGCCGGTGTGATGCTTGCGCTATTGTTCCGTGGAGGGACCGTACTCGAGCAGAAACTTTACGGAATAGGCTATGGATTCCTCATACCGATTTTTTTTATAAACATAGGAATGCAATTTGATGTCGGTGCTTTTGCGGAGGTAGGTATTTATCTAATTCTTGCAGAGATTCTATTTATTGCATTCGCGGTGAAGATAGTACCGGCTCTGCTTTTGCGGTTACGGCATTCCTGGAAGGATAGCATTTCTGCTGGCGTTTTACTCTCTTCGAGAATGAGTTTGATAATCGCGATGGCTGCGGTTGGATTGGAACTCAACTTGATAGGCACATCAATGGAATCGGCAATCATAATGCTCGCGATAATAACGAGTATAAGCTGTCCAACAATATTCAGGCGGATGCATAAAGTAAAAGACATAGCAAAAGCACAAAATGGCTAAAAGTAGCATAAGATGCAGGAACGGTAAACCGCGCAAACGGCACTGAATCTTTATGCACCCCATCGTCCATATGGGTCCTGAAAGTTACTTTTTATTGTATGATAAGACCTATTACTTTTTTGGTAACGCGAAAAAGTTCTTTTTTAAAGAACGGTATTTCACGAATAACTTTTATGTCTCTCATCTTAGGGCTCGAAGGAACGGCATGGAACCTCAGTGCGGCAGTAGTTAGCGAAGAGAAGGCGATATGCGAAGCAGAATCAACATATAAACCGTCACAGGGAGGTATCCATCCTCGAGAAGCGGCACAGCATCACGCATCCGAGCTAAAAGATGTGGTTTCACGTACCGTAAGTGGCGCAGAAGCAGAAGGTTATTCGTTAAAAGATCTAGATGCAGTAGCATTCTCACAAGGTCCGGGCATGGGCCCGTGCTTGAGAACAGTAGCAACGGCAGCGAGAACGCTATCTATCGCGTTAAAAATACCGTTAATAGGTGTCAACCATTGCCTCGCGCATATAGAAATCGGGCGATGGCGCTGCGGTGCGGAAGACCCTGTGGTACTATACGTGAGTGGAGCAAACTCGCAGGTAT
>QENJ01000003.1 GCA_013374505.1 Candidatus Methanophagaceae archaeon | reverse complement strand
ATGACTGCACTATCTGTGGGTTCGCAAGACCAACTTGACGCTATGGCGCAGATCTAAAAACCCACGCAACTTATCTATCTTTACTATAAACAGTTTTTCGGCGTATGATTTGTACAAAAAAAAATAAAATGAGGGTTTTAGTTTCTCCTCGTTATCATCACTAAAAACGCCACCACGAGTAGTCCCGTGATAGCGAATACCGCCTCGAATCCCGGTGGTGTCTGTGTTGGCGAAGGTGTTGCTGCTGGTGGTACTGTAGGCGTTTCTATTGGTGTTGTAGTCGCCAGTGTTGGTGTTGGTGTCGGTGTGAGTGTTGGAACAGGCGTAACAGTCGGTATCGGTGCGGGGTCTGAATATTTAACGAGGAAGGCATCAGGAGAAAAACCAATGTAGCCTGCTAAGTACACGCAGTCGCCTGCTGTTGCCGTTGCAGAATCCCGATGCGTTTTCCGTTGTTATGTTTCAAACAAGTGTTCCATCAGTGCTGTTGTATTTGTTGAGGAAGGCATCGGTATGATCACTGACGTTGGAAGGTGAAGTCTCGCCAGCCAGGTACACACAGTCGCCTACTGTTGCGACTGCAAGTCCACGATCAAAACCTCTGTACCTCCCCATGTTACGTTCCACACCTCTACTGGCTGAGCGCCTACCGTAGCTACCGAAAAAGCCGAACACACAAAAATCGCTGTCAAAACAACCAAAAGCACTTTACTTTTGCTTTTCATAATATTTACCCTACCCTCTTTAAAACAAGGATGCTTTTAAAGTTTTCGGTTCTTTGAATCCAGAACACAAATGGATACTATAATATAAGTCACAGTGTTACAAATAGCCTTATAGAACCAAGAACCATGAAGGAAACGAAAGACCTGAAAGTGGATTTGTTATGCCTGGGTGCAAGAGTCGCTGGCTTGAATAAAGGCAGGAGAGCGGGTGCAGGTCCCGCCGCGGGGGGGGATGTTTCTCTTTGGTGGCACCGTGGCAAACGTTCCAACACAGAGCTGGTTCGTTTCTCAGTCGCCTTATAGCGTTGATGCCGAAGATGGCAAGTATGTGATCCATAGGGATGGTGAACGAATAACCGAAGTAAAATTCGCACAAGCGAAATTTCAGGATTTGAAGACTAACGAGGGCATACCGTATTATAAAATTGCGCTTCTGCATGGCGCGAATTGCCTGGCTACGACCACGATACAGACCTGCGTGTACTGGAACACACCTAAAAGGTGTAAGTTTTGTACAATAGAACTCTCGTTGAGTAGTGGCGCGACAATAGCGAAAAAGAAGCCCGAGCAACTTGCCGAAGTGGCAATCGCGGCGAAGAAGCTGGACCATGTAACGCATGTTACGCTTACCACAGGCACAACGTCCACACCAGACAATGGTATAAAACACCTCGTGGAAACTGCGACAGCAATAAAAGAAGCAACTGGCTTGCCTATCCATGCCCAATTCGAACCGCCAAAGGACCTGAGCACGATAGACAGCCTTTATGGTGTCGTGGATACGATAGGAATCCATGTGGAAAGCTTTGACCGGGCGGTATTGAAAGAAATCGCACCGTGCAAAGTTGATATACCGTTTGTGCGTTACATAGAAGCATGGAAGCGAAGTGTGGCGATTTTCGGCGATACTCAGGTCAGCAGTTATGTGATTGCTGGAATAGGTGAAACAGACGATTCTATTATAGAAGGCAGTCGGATTTTAGCAGAACTTGGTGGTTACCCGTTCATAGTACCTCTACGTCCTATACCGGGTTCCATGCTTGAAGATAAACGACCTCCAAGCCCTGATAGGATGCGGCATATCTATGCGGAAGTAGCGGAGATATTACGAGCTAATGGGCTGAGCTGGCGGAATAACAAAGCGGGTTGTGTGCGTTGTAGGGCTTGTTCGGCACTATCGGACTTTGAATACTAATGATGCAACTAAAAAAGGCATTGGTACCAATTGTAGTGGTGGCGATATTAGTAGTCGCGGGAGTGCCCTTATTGACGGTGAACGGTTTTGCGTATGCGGGAACTTCAGCAGAAGCAGTACCCTGCAATATCTGGCATGTGGATGATGATCTTATTGATTACCCTGCAGCGAATTTCTCTGTAATCTCAGATGCGGTAGTAGCAGCATCAAATGGCGATGCTATTGTGGTTCATAATGGTACTTATGAGGAGAATGTGTTAGTAAATAAGAGCATAACTATTGTGTCCGCAAACGGTACAGAGAACACGAGTGTTCAAGCTGCGAATCCGGATAAACATGTATTTGAGGTGATTGCGAACCATGTAAATATAAGTGGCTTTACTGTGAAAGGTGCTGCTAACTTTGCCCGGGCTGGGATATATGTCTCAAGGGAGCATTGCAACATATCAAATAACAACTGTACTAATAACGACCGGGGCTTATACCTCTCTTGTGCGCGCAACAACACTATAGCAAAGAACAACTGCGTTCAAAATAGCGGATATGGCATCTACATCAAATGGGGCGGCAATAACAGTATTTTAAGCAACAACTGCACAAAGAACGAATATGGTATCTATACCGAGGAGTCCAAAGGCAACTTTATAACAAGCAACGTTTGTGCCGTAAACGCCGAAGATGGTATTTCACTCGCGTATTTATCAAACGGTAACCGCGTATCAGATAATATTTGTTCCTTAAATAACAGGTATGGCATTTATCCCTTTAGATCCGGCTATAACATCATAACCGGCAATAACTGTTCCTCAAATACGGTTTACGGCATCTGCCTATCGAATTCGGACTATAACACTATTTTAAATAACAACTGCATCTCAAATGACTATTGCGGCATCTGTCCTCATAAATCTAATAACAACGTCATATACCTGAACAATTTCAGGGACAATCCAGAAAATGTTGATTCTCTCGAGTCCACAAACATCTGGAACTCAACGGTGAAAATGGGATACATCTACAACGGAACGTTATACGAGAACTACATAGGCAACTACTGGCAGGACTATACCGGCACAGATGCGGATGAAGACGGGTTACGAGATAAGCCGTATTGTATAGATACCGACTACGATTTCTATCCGCTGGTAAACCCGTTTGAGGGTTACAATGCCCCGGCTGCGCTTCCGGTACACAACCAAAACATCAGCAGGAACTACACCACGATTCAGGTTGCAATAGATGACCCCGACACGAAAGACGGCGATACAATAACTGTGGATCCAGGATTATACAACGTGACTGTGAACGTAACCAAATCTTTAACTATTCGGTCCACCACAGGAAATACGACAGATACGATTGTTCAAGCAGCGAATTATAATTGCCCCGTCTTTAATGTTACTGCAGATTACGTGAATATAAGTGGGTTTACTGTAAAAGGAGCAAATAAGCATCAAGCAATGGGAATACAACTTAGAAATGCAAGTTATTGCACAATTTCGGGTAACAACGTTTTAAATACTACCTTTGGGATTAGCCTTAATTCTTCTTGCTATAACCGCATCGCACATAATAGTAACGGTAGTATTGACCTTTTGAGATCTTGCAACAACACCGTGACTGACAACAATGTTAGTAGTATCAGGATTTCATGCTCTTATAATAACACATTAAGAAATAACGAGATGCACCGTTTTGGTGTGGGCATCAAGGACAATACCAATATCGCTGAGTGCATTAACTTCGTGGATACCAGCAACAAACTAAAAGGAAAGCCGGTGTATTACTGGATAGATGAGAAAGACAAAGAAGTGCCAGGCGATACGGGTTATGTGGCGTTGGTAAATTGTACAAATGTAACTGTGAAGGATGTAGCATTAGTAGGAAACGTTCACGGGATTGTGCTTGCTTACACGAAGGATTCCGAGATAGAAAACGTGACCACGTCAAAGAACACTGATTTTGGGATCGGGTTGTTTTATTCTTCAAATAACACGATTTTTAATTGCAATACAACATCTGAATGCAATGGTATTTACCTCCGTAATTCTAATTACAACACTATAACCAACATTACCGCATCAAATAACGACTTTGGGATCTCCTTTTGCTATTCCGCTAACAATACCGTTATTAATAACACATTTAACTCGAATAACTGGAGTGGTGTCGATTTACGATCTTTATCGAATGACAATACGATCTACCACAACGACTTCATAAATAATACCGATAGTGTCTATTCTGAGAATTCAGTAAACATCTGGAACTCCAGCGAAGCTGTGACCTACATATACAACGGTAGCATATACACCGGCTATTTCGGCAACTACTGGGACGAATACAACGGGACAGATACAAACATGGATGGAATTGGCGACACGCCTTACAGTATAGATTCCGATAAGGATTTGTATCCCCTGATGATGTCGTTTGATAAATATTGCTATATACCGACAGGAAAAGGCTTTGATACGGGACCCTGCGTATATCCATATCCCAGTATCTCAGGCACGCACAACGGTACGATTACGCTAAATCAAACAATCACGGTGCAAAAGCTTTTCACGTATCCATGCACCGGTACCGGCGGGCATACGGAATACGCGCGGATATGGAACTCCGCGTTAGATGTAAATGCAACTTGGGAAGGCTACGAAGAAGGAGATAGGCATCACGTCTCTTTTAACGATCCTTTTATGCTCGTGGCAAACGAAACATACAACTACACAATCCGTACAGGCTCGTATCCACGGGTTCATCACAGGGATGCACTGCAAACCGCGGACGGTTGGATAAACAGCACGGAATTCGTAGATATTAATGGGCAGATTTACCAGGGCAGGATACCGGCCATCCGATTGTTTTTTTAGCTATTCTATTATAACCGCCGGTTTTTGTGGAGTGGGAAATTTAAGTTGGTTTACGCGGATACCGATTTGTGTTGAAATGTAGAGGGTGATAGGTGAACGTGACCCTTAATTTCACTTTATGTGCTTTCGTTCTTGTGTTGAGTACATACGCTTTTTCGTTCGCTATTGGCGCAACGGCTTTGCACTTAAAGTCACTTTTGCACCTAAAGTTGGTAAGTAGAATAATATCATAAATTATAGTTATTGATGAGATGAGTTTTGTTACATAATCAATGATTGATAAATTTAAGTTCCTTACTTACTACCAACGGGTGGATAAACTGCACTGAGTTTGTGGATGCCAATGGAAAGAAATATGGTGATTGGATACCTGCGATAAAGTTGGAATAGAAGGGTTTATGTTAGTAATGAGTTCTCCACTATTGCTATTTCCTCTTCTGTCAGCCCATACAACGCATAAACCAATCTGTCAATCTGTGCATCAATAACCTTTATCTGCCGTTCGTAAAGCTCTTTATCGCGTTCCATTCTCGCATCGTGGTATTTCTTCTGTAGTTCGAGCATTTGTAGGCTAACATCTTCAATCACCATCGCCATGATCAGGTTGATAAACTTTTACATTCCTTCGATTATTTTAATTTCTTCTTCGCAAAGTGGATTTCTGGCTTTTGGATTTGGGAATACCTTTCTCACAAATTCATGATCTTCATCATAACCAACAAAAAGCACTGCCGATACTCTTGTGCTAGATTGAAATAGCCCCGAATTATCTCTATTAAGATATTCATCAATAGTTTCACTGGTTTTACTATTTTTAAAGATGGTTAGCTGAAGTTTTCCGTAAAGTGCGCCTACAGTATCAAATATCGGCGCATTATGCAATATAACGACATTCGGTTCGTTTTTATGCAATTGTCTATTCTGTTTTTTATGTAGTTTGCTCTTTATCCTATCTATATCGCCAAAACCGATTCTGGCAGGTCCTGGTTCTACACCACTCACAGAGGTATAATCGCGATAATCTCTTAGGTGAAACATAATCTTTGCTTTCTTCTTTGGGTCGGTATAAAAATCTGCGGGGTCGTTTATTCCATCGAAGTCATACCAATCTTCGGAATTATCAGGAGAAAAATAATATGTGGTAACTGGCTTTAAAATCCTTCTTTTCTCAAAATCAGCAGTTCTGTTTTTTATCGTTTTTATTAATGGAAACAGGTCTTTTTTTGAGAAGTTCTCATTAAACATAACACATATTGAGAATCGGGACTTTATTTTTTTAATCCTACTCCTGATCTCTTTTAAATACATATGCAACTCTTGTTGTTCTTTCGATAGCCATCTATTTGTTATTTCAAAGTTTATCCATCGATCTTTTAGCGTGACTTTCAAATCAGGTCCCTTATCTGGAAAATCTGGTTCAATGATGACAGCACGATTTTTATTACCAAAATACGCTGCCCATTCCAGTTCAAGTAATGTATCGTAAAACTCGCTTTTTAATTTGTTTCTTAATCCTTCCTGTTTTCTTTCTCTTTTTGGATCATTTTCAAGGATTGGTAAGACTACATTGAGTTCATCATTGAGTTTGCTAAGTCTTTCTGGTTCTACATTATTTTTCATATCCTCAAAACACTTGACGCCTAAAAATTCTTTCAGCGTGAAGTAATTATCCCTACAACTCGGCATTTTGTTTTTCACCCTCAACCACCTTCACCTCATCCTCCGTCAGCCTATACAAATCATAAAATAGCAAGTCAATCTGCGCATCAACAAGCTTTATCTGTCGTTCATAAAGCTATTTATCTCGCTCCATTCTCGCAGCGTGATATTTCTCTTGCAGTTCGAGCATATTCTCCACCAAAGCTACAAGTTTTTCGTGCTGCGCTTTTTCGGCTGGAGATATATTTTCATCTGTTCATCAAAAATCCTTAAACGGATTACCTACCCATGGTGTATGAAAGATACCTATTACATTCGTGTTAAACATCTCTTTTGCATCACCTAATTTTTCAACAAGTTCCTCATAACTTATATTGAATAACTCATTGGCTACTGTGGTTCCAAACGTTTCGTCATATTTTATCCCTTTAAACAACTTCGAAGAATACCCCCTCAAATAAACGGATGATTGTGGGATCCAATAAGGAAAATATTGATCCATTGGATGTATAACCGAATATACAAAGTATAGCAAATCAACATCTATTATTCGCTCTCTCAAATCATATTCAAACGGAATCTCTTGACTTTCTATTAATTGACATAGGTAATGCATGTGAGGAACAATCCATGTGTTCCCTCTTTCATTCCCCTCCTTATCCTTTTTTACTTCGATGAAATTCGCATGAGTATCCCAATCCAAAATAGGTTCCATTCCATCTTTTGTGTAATTCAATCTCTTTATCTCTAATAAAGAACGAAGTAACTTGAAAGCTTTATTTTCTAATAAAATCCCTCCAACAATTTCCAATAAAGTAAAGAAATAGTAGTTCACTAACCCCTCTTTGCCATGTTGACTTTGATTTTTATTCAAAAAATGGATTTCTTCAAATAGGGGCAATATCCTTTCCCAATATTTATTTTGGTATTTAATTATCTGCTCGGCCAAACTCAAAAAGTTCAGCGAATAATTGAATAGCTTTAAGTATCCGTCCCACAGAGATTCGTAATTTGTTTCATCCACTTCATCTAAAATCGTTTCAAAATATTTTTTGAGTTTTCTTCTTTCTTCATCAATGGTCTGTCGTATCTCAACATCTGAGCTGGATGTAATTAAATTCTTAAACCGGACTTGTGCAACCGCCTCCGAAGTTTGTTCAGTCCCTCGTCTTGCGATTTCAACCATATTCAAAACATCCTCCAGAACATCAGAAGCGCTTTGTATCGGAATTAAACAACCATCTTGCCTTTCTACTAACTCTTTTACATTGTCATTATCCTGATTGCCGTAAACAGTCCAATAAAGAGTGTATCCTTTAAATCTCCTTCTGTTGAAACAGTCCATCACGGCCTTATCCTCTTTATTACCCGCATAACCTAACACAATTACGCCGTGTCTTTCGATAATATCTAAGAAATCTTTTTCAAGATCGTCATCTAATTTCTCTAAATCCTTTTTTGTGTTCCTTATTTGCCCTTGTTCAATAGTGCCATGGACTTTATAAATACGGCAATTATCTACAAGATGCCAGGGTTTGCTTGTCAAGACTTGCGCACCATTTGTAATAACAGAATATTTCCCTCTTAATCCTGCATCATCTAGCGAATGTTCGATTGAAGAATCAAAATTTGTTGTGATGATAAATCGGATTAATTCTGCTTTTACCCACTCTGCAATCAATTTATGAGCCTTTCCGGGTGCTTTGTTCTCAAAGATTTTTTCTAAAAACGCTCTTTGTGCCTCTGTTGAAGGAAATAAACTTTCAATGATCTCGGAATAAGTAGAGTCTTCAAAATTCTCTTCATAGTACGTTTCCATTTCCTTGTCAGTATATTTTTTGTTCTCTCCCTCTTCTAGAGTTCTAATATGTCTTACTGTCTCTAAGAGGATTTCCCAGCCGGTAGGAATACCAGCATCTTTTGATACTCCTGCTCCGCAAAATAGAACATACTTCTTTTTCCCATCAGCGAGATTGTAAGAAAGCGGAAATATTGGATTAATATTTACTGGCATAGCACTTCCAACCTCCATCACCCTCGCCCCCATTTTCTATTCTCAATCACCAAGTGTTTTTAGCTTTCTTTACATATAAGCTTTTCTCGTCTCAAGTTTCCACCGCGACAAAGAGGATGCACCCAGTAACTGTGCGAATTACATAACTACTTCACCCCTTCCCTTCCACAATCCCAATCTCCTCCTCCGTCAGCCCATACAAATCATAAACCAGGCGGTCAATTTGCGCATCAACCATCTTTATCTGCCGTTCATAAAGCTCTTTATCCCTGTCCATTCTCGCATCGTGGTATTTCTTCTGCAGTTTGAGCATGCTCAACCAAAGATACGAGTTTATCGTGCTGCGCTTTTTCGGCAGGATTTGTGAAGTGATGCAGCCGTTTCGTGTTTGCAGCATTAATAGCGATTGATTTTCTATTATCCCTCATTATATCGCCTTTTAAATTCTTCAAGAGCAGATTTTAGGTTGGGATATTCCCTTACGAAAGATTCTTCCCAATTTATCATTGAATATGTGATTAAACTCCGTTCAAATTCTTTTAAAAGTTTAATCACACGATCAACTAGAGAGGGTAGATATTCGGTTGCAAATACACCTAAACAATACAAGCTCTGAACACTCTGCCGATTAAATTCGATTCCTTCCATGACTGAAGCAACATGTTGCAATCCCCCTATTGCCCTATCCGTAGTAAGCATCAATTTCTTTTTGGCAGCTTTACACCCAATCTCTTTCAATACAAGAGTTGCCAGTATTGCTTTATGTTCCCATTCATTTTTGGCTGATCCCGTTCTCAAATCACCCAGTGCACCAGCCAAAAATAGCAAAGTGCTATCTTCAAATCCTTTCTCAATCACATCAATTCCGATATTCTTTAATCTTTTTATAACGCTAAATGTTGCATGTTCAAACTTCGTCTCAATAGTTTTTTCACCGATTTCTGATAAAAAATCTATAATCTCTGATATTGTCTCTTCACGAGATTCTTTGATCGCATCTTTACATATCGATTCTAAATCTATGATTCCCTGAACGGTTTTTGCTTCATTTTCCGACTTGATTGCATCCGTTATCTCACCATATAAATTTACATACCCAATGTCATATATCAACACATCACTAACGTTTTTTAAGAATGGAAGCAATAAAGCGATGCAGAAGCACGCAATGACAATCGATAAGTTTACACCTACGCAAAACCAACCAAATTTAAGAGCAAAAAGCGGTAAAATAATCCCTGTTCCGAAAACTAGCATTAAAAACTTGGTTCCAGAGTTAAGTATTATCATTTTCGTCACCGTGTATCTTCTCGTCATTTGGACAACTACCAACGTAATCGTAAACACTAACGCAAGTAGGGCAGCTAAGCCTTGAGAGATTGCACTTAATAGATACCTTGCATTATCTTGCTCTGTGTCAGGATAGCAATAATATAAGATTAAAAAGACTGCTATGGCAATAATCACGCAATAAATCCACCACTTATATTTTTCCCATTTCTATCTCATTTCACGCTTCTTCAACAACCTTTATCTCCTCTTCCGTCAACCCATACAAATCATAAACCAGCCCGTCAATCTGCGCATCAACAATCTTTATCTGCCGCTCGTACAGCTCTTTATCGCGTTCCATTCTCGCATCGTGGTGTTCCCTCTGCTGTTCGAGCATGTTCTCCACCAAAGCTACGAGTTTATCGTGCTGCGCTTTTTCTGTGAGGGGTGGGAAGTCCATCTTATCCTATAATATCCTGGATTGTATTTCACACCCACTCACTACCCCCTATCACATTTTCTCCTCATCCCACATTCTTTCTCCAACCCAATCGTTATTCGGATCTTTTTTGAATATTTCTAAGTGTTTATTAATCCGCTTCCAATAGCTACCTTCGTAGTTTAAAAGCGATAAAAATATTCTTTGAACCAATGCCATCAGTTTATAGTATGCATCAAATAAATAATCAGGTTCTTTTTCTGATAGTCCTCTATGTATAATATTGTTTCTAACCTCAATTAGAACCCCTAAGTCCTCTAGAATATCACTATATCCTATATCATGGCATCCTAAAAAGATAGTTAGGTTTTTTTTGAGACTGAATCTATTTAGACAGGTCGAATTAGAGTTTAACGCTGCCCCAATCCCTTCATAAATGTTTAGCGTTCCATCCTCTTTCCGGATAATATATGTATAAGTCCTTTTTTTATCAGTTATTATCCAGTCCTCAGCCCTATCCATTTTAATGGTTGTATTCTTAGAAAGTGGCAATCCATTAGTTTTGAAGATGTTCTTTAATACCTCCGTGATAATGCCATTGTTCAAATCCTCTTCAAATAATCCTGCGTCCACACTAAAATACTTTTTATCAAGGTCCAAGGTACTAAGATGTGTTTTAATTGACACTTCTAATTCCTTCTTAAAATTCTTAAAATCCTTTTTATCCAAAATAGATTCCTTATTTTTTGTGGTAGCAAACCTATAACTAAATGTTTCTAAAGCGGTGAACAATCCCAAATAGTTAGACTCCAAAAGACTTGTATTTAACGATTTAAGATACCAATCAATAGCAGGATAAAATCCCAAGTCTAATAATTTATCAGTATAGTTTGGATAGGTTTTTTTGAAATAATTAGATAGATCGCCATAAGGCGTCAATTCATGTCTCGCAGAGAACGCACTTGGAATATTTCTCCTTTCAGCATACACTTCTTCATACTCACCTTCACTATTTTGCTCAAATAGTTCAAAAGAAGCCCAATCAATGCAAGTACCTTGAGATAGCGATGCTAACCGCAATATTTTATCGATTTTTTTAATCAGTAAGGATTTATACGCTTCTATTGACGGAAGTCTGACTTCGTCATTTAGTTCCATCTGAACCCAGCCTGTTATGCCTGACTTTTTGTAGAGTTCAATATCTTCCCATATATCGCCTTCGTAATTTAAAAAGGTAACTTTTCCTTCTTCGATCTCAAAAATTGTCCTACGGGTTTTGAGATTGGATACATCGAATTTACAAAATATTTTATTTGTGGTGGATGTGATTTCCCTATGTTTCAATTTTAGATAAACTGCAATAAAAGCGATAATTTCGGGTGTGAGGTTAATACTAAGCGATTCAATATTTAACTCATCGCCACCGAGATTTGCATTTAGGCGGAATTCTGTATCATTGTTAGTGAGAAGAAATAGTTCCATGTACTGAGTGTTGTCCTCCTCAATCAATGTTATCGTCCCGTCAATAACCCCCTCAGAATACTGTGAACATGTAAACTCAACAGGGATTTCTACACGTCGCGAATCAGTATTTTGGGTTTTTAAAATCCCTTTGCCTTTTCGCTCAAATATTTCCTCTCGTAGTGCGCTCATTTTGAATGCCCCTCTACCACCTTCACTTCATCCTCCGTCAGCCCATACAACTCATAAACCAGCCTGTCAATCTGTGCATCAACAATTCTTATCCGCCGCTCATAAAGCTCTTTATCCCGCTCCATTCTCGCCTCGTGGTATTTCTTCTGCAGTTCGAGCATACTCTCAACCAAAGCCACAAGTTTATCGTGTTGTACTACCTCTTCAGGATTGGAAAAGTCTATAGTGTGGATTGGAAATGGCTTGAGATAGTTTGTTTTAAAAACATAGAAACCACCACGAAGCACATAGCCAGTATTTGAGAGAAACCACCACAAGATCCTAGAATTTAAAAGTCCCAACCAGTAACTTACATGCTCTGATTGTGATTTTGCGGGCAAAATACTATAAACCTTTGTGTTATGATAAACCCCTAGAGGAGAAAGTGTCATATTGCAACCAAAACTGATCTCAGGAGTAATGATTCTCTCCCTTTCAAATAGGACCATAGAACGCCCACGATGGCAAGAATACCAATAGTTTGGATTGGTTTTATATTTGGTACGCAATTTTTTCAAATCCGTTTTATACTGCCGCAAGTACTGGTGGGCTAAAGGGAAATTATTTGCTAACTCATTTTCTTCGAGGATAATAGTTTTGTTTCCGACAAGCTTATATGGATAAATGCAGTAGTATCGAAAGTCGGGTTTACTGTATCGTGATACATCTTCACCCTTTAAGATAGGTTTTAGAATAGCTTTCTCTATCTTAATGCTTCTTTGTTCACGGTGAGAAAAAACCTCTACTATATCGCTCCTAATGACCTCTTCAACATCTGATAGGTGCTCTAAGAAATATATATCGTCTACTCCAGTAACGACTCCTTGGAAAATACTTTCAAAAACTTCACCAAGTGTGGCGGTTTGTTGTCGTAATTTGCTTAACACTTTTTGATTCGAGGCTGATAGGAGTAGCCAGGGTTCTGATGTAAAATCGGCAAGTTCATAAAGTGTAAATTCAGTTTCAGATAATTTTGCTAATTGCTTTGATACTTCTGTAATCGGCATATCAGGAAATTCGTAATAGGTAAACACTCTTTTTTGGTTTTTTCGAAGTAGTAGAATACCGGTGTATGTTGAGGCTTTGTTGAAAATAAGGTTATTTCCGAAACTGACGAAAGATTTAATGGCTAAATTATCAATAAAGAATTCTCTCAGTCCTGAACCAAAATCAGAATTAAGAAACTTATGAGGGCAGATAAAACCGAGATAGCCATCTCCAGAAAGCAATTTAAATCCTTTTTCTGTAAAAAGTAGGTATAAATCAAAACGTTTTACAGCACTTTGATAATTCTTTATAAAATAGTCAATTTGATCGCCGTAGTATTCTTGAAGACCTTGAATCCTTAAATACGGCGGATTCCCAATAACGCAATCAAACCCCCCGCATTTCATAATCGTGCCAAACCCCTTCCTCTCGTCCTCCCAATCAAACACATTAACCCGCCGCATCTCCTCTTCGCTGAAAAGAGTCGCCTGCTGCGTTTCGTAAAAATCCGGCCCGATCAACGAATTCCCGCACTTAATATTATCCTCAAGATTCGGCAGCACACCTTCCAGCCCCAATTTCGCTTGCTGGTCGATGCTCTCCCGGCTTTCGTGCTCCAGCACCTTCAGCAGCAGACTCATCTTCGTCACTTCCACCGCCTGCGGGTCAATATCAACGCCAAATATGTTGTCCAAAAGAATCCGCTTCTTTTCTGTCGTGGTCAAATACCATTCATCAGCCTTAGCCAGAAACACCGCCTCTTTATGCTTCTTAGGCTTGTTACGTACGTACCAATCTAAATGATACCGCAGCAGATACGAATACGCACCAATAAGGAAACTACCAGATCCACATGCTGGATCCAGAATTTTTGTATGTGCAATCTCCTCCGGCGTCTTCCCAGCAACAAGCTTACCAACAGTATTCTTGACAATATATTCAACGATATACTGCGGCGTGTAATACACCCCACCCGCTTTTTTCACCTCCGGCTTCGTCTCAACTTTTGCCTGATGCCCCGCGGTCAGCCTGATGACCTTACCTAAGAATTGCTCGTACACATTGCCCAGAATCTCAACCCCGAGCACAGAAAACTCATACGGCGACTTCGGATAATACAGATCCTGAACAATCGCCTTCAAGACCTTGTCGTCTATAGTCAACGCAGGCGTTATCCCATCACTCTCGAAATCGAATATCCCGCTATTGTATTTCGATTCCGCGAGTTTAAAATGATTCAGCAAATGCGTGTACACGCCTTTACCTTCTGCATTCGTCTGCAACTGCCCATAGGGTTCGATGCCGCGATCTTCACAAATCAGCAGGAAGATTATACGGTCTATAATTTTCTGCACTGCATAGTTCAACTCAAAGATAGACACGTCAGGATTACGTAGCGCGATATTTTTAGCCAGCAGTTCACGCCAGCTCTCTATCTCTTTCAGAAATTCGCGGTCCACTTCCGCAGTGCCCTTCTTGCCTTTTGTTGATTGTGCGTATCTGTCAAAACTGCCTTTCAGTATCGCTTCTTTTGAGAATATGTCGTAGAGGGCATCAAACTTATCGAGATACTCGTCAAACGTGTAATATCCAATCCTTCCTACGCTGGTTTTGTCTTTCAGATCGGGTTTGATCTGACAGTTGAATACCGAGAACTCCTCGAAGTCCGTCACAATAGATAGCGGCAGTTTCGCGCTCCAGGCATACCGTCTCAGTTGATATGACGGGCTGACGTCCTCTTTTATGTTCACTGCCGGTTTCTTCGCTTCCACGAAGAATTTACGTTGACCGCCGATTCTGAAACTGTAATCCGGTGCTCTTGTCGACCGCCCGACTTTTATTGTATCCTCAAGAACCACCTCTTTGTATTGTTCCGCATAGCCCTGTTTATTGCTCACGTCCCAGCCCATAGCTTCAAAGAAGGGGTCAATGAATTCGCGTCTTACCTGCGCTTCGTTATATGCTGATCTTTTGTAAACGTCTATGTTCGTCCGGAATCGGTCAACGAGCGTTTCAATCTTTTGCTTGCCCTGTTCTTTTGTGTAAGTCATTTATCTTGCTCCTTCTTTTTCTCTTAGCTTTTTCCTTTTCTGGATTTGAAACGTTTCGATAATATGACTTCACATAAACTTTCTTATTACCTATCTTTCGATAATGCCCCCTAATATATTTGAGTTTTTTTCCGTAGGCATCTTTTCCCTATTTTCTACTTCATTTCCATCATTAAAACTATTTTTGGTGTTTATCTATTCATTACGCATTCTTTCAATCACCTCCTAAGTTTTTTAAATTATGCACCTAAAGTCAATAAAATATTGGACTTTAAGATGCAAAGCCTAGCACAAGTCAAGTTTTATATCATGCAAAGATTATTAGTAAAAGAAGGAGACAAACCATGACCTGGCAAGAGGAACTCAAGGAGAACATTTGTACGATCGCGCAGTTGAAGGAATACATAGATTTGAGTACAGACGAGGAGCAGCATTTACGTGAAATTATGGAAATACACCCTATGAGTATTACCCGCTATTACATGTCATTAATTGATAAAAACGATCCTAACGACCCAATAAGGAAGATGGCGGTTCCTTCGGAAGAAGAGTTTAGCGTGATCGGCACCTATGACACGAGTGGCGAACAGGAAAATACAAAGATGCCGGGCTTGCAGCATAAGTATCAGCAAACTGCTTTAATCTTAGCAACGAATAGTTGCGCTATGTATTGCCGGCACTGTTTCCGGAAAAGGCTGGTTGGTCTTCCCACAGAAGAGACATTGCGTAGATTCAATGATGCGGTAAACTATATAGGCACGCATAAAGAGGTCAATAATGTGCTTATAACCGGTGGTGACCCGTTTGTATTACCCACAAACGTAATCGCGCAATTTCTAGATAAGCTCTCACCATTCTCGCATTTAGAGTTCATACGATTCGGAAGCCGAGTCCCTGTGACATTCCCGAATAGAATCCTGGACGACAAAGAGTTATTGACGTTACTGAAAGACAACACCACGAAAAGTAAACGGGTATATGTAGTAACACAATTTAACCACCCAAAAGAGATTACACCAGAGTCCGCGGACGCTGTGGATGCGCTCATTCGTTCTGACGTGATAGTAAATAATCAAACGGTTTTACTGCACGGTGTGAACGATAATCCCGAAACTTTAGCGGAATTACAAAATAAACTTGTCGGCATCGGTGTTAATCCCTATTACGTCTTCCAGTGTCGCCCGGTAAAGCGTGTAAAAAGCCATTTCCAGGTGCCGTTATATAAAGGCTATGAAATCGTGGAAGAGGCCAAGAAGCGACTTAACGGGCATAGTAAACGGTTCAAATATATTATGTCGCATCAGACCGGCAAGATCGAGATTGTGGGTATTATGGACGGTTATATCTATTTCAAGTATCACCAGGCAAAAGAATACGATAATATCGGTAAATTCTTTAAGAGAAAGCTAAATAATACCGCGGGATGGCTGGATGAGTTAGATTGAGTTACAGAACTCTGTGTTATTCTTCTTTTTGCTTTGCAACGCACGTGAGATTGAATCTGCGGTTACAGCACAAATAACAGACTATTTTTAGGGCCATTCACATATATGAATAATAGAGTAGATAAGAGGTAATCACGAATGCGCGCAGTAAAAACAAGCAGTAACCTAAACGCACGAGAAATAGTGCGTAAAATCTTTGACATAAATCACGAGCCTATGCCCCGTGGCGCCTGGTGGTGGTGGTTTTGGTTATTCTTCTTCAACAATCCGAACAATCAGGCTAAACCACGTCAATTAATGATCCTCTGGTCAACAAAGAATGTGAGAGAGATGGATTGCAACGGCCTGAAAATAGAATTGAAACAGCCCCTGGACAGACGCAATCTGGACGGTGCTGTCGCTGCCTGGTACTTTGATGGCGAAACGATGCACCACAACTTTCTGCTGGAGCAGTGCGCACTCAATATAGCAGATAACACGCTCTATACGGATTCTTCTGTGCCCACCTCGTATTCGATAGGCGATAAAGAGAGCACAATAAATATTGGGTCGGAAATAGAATTCATTACGGAAAGCGTAAATAAGCACAAGTTTGCAGCGCCCACTTATTATTCAAATACATACATCCGAGATATGAGCTTCTCTATGCTACGATTAAATCATCAGAATTTACGTGGTCGTATCAAAACCGAACCAATTCGGGGCAGTGCGTACTTTCAGCGTGTCTTTGTGAATGCGCCCGTAGTGCCCTGGTACTGGGGGATATTCCATTTTGAAAACGGCGGTGTTCTGAGTTACTTCAACCAGTATCTACTCGGGAAAGCGTTTAATACGGGCATATCGTTTTTTGATGGTGACAATGTGCATGAGTTCGCGGATATGAATATAACGCGATCAGGTGCGGATATACCTACTTTTTCGGTTTCCGGTGAGACCGAGCACGAAAAGATGTCCTTTACGGTAAAATCGTATGCCCAATCTTCCTGGACATTCCGGAAGAAAGCTCTTGGCGTCATACCAACTAAATTGGTTTACAACGAATATCCAGCTATTATCTCGGACCTGGAACTTACAGACAAGAAAACAGGAGCAAAGATATTTTTGGGAGATCTAGGCAAATCGGTCGGCAATGCAGAGCATACAACAGGATTGCTACTTTAAACCTTTTTGCAAAAAGATTTACCAAAAAGAAGTTTATACGCAGAAGAAATTAAATCCGTGTGAATCCGTGTGAATCTGCGTCCTACGTAGGTAGAAGTTATACTTTATATACAAAGATAAGGGAAATAAGGTAGATATGATAACGTTAAGTTTTGAAAAAGGGACTTTAGTCGTAGAGAGCAATTTTAAACTGCCTCATACCATTTGGGATGACCGATCACAATGCTTTAGAAGCAGCCCGATTTTTTATAATGACTTGATCGAGTATCTAAATGTTTCCGGGCTCGAATACGAAGACAGAGTACTGGATTTGATGCCCATGCCTAGTTTAAGCTGCGATTTGTGCCTGCGTGGCTACCAGAAAACGGCAATGGCGAAATGGCTACAAACAAAGAGTGGTGCGTTAGTGCTGCCTACTGGTGCGGGCAAGACCGTAATAGGGCTAAAAGCGATTTCTGTGCTGAACGTGCCGACACTGGTGATCGTACCGACTTTAGAGCTGGTTCAGCAATGGAAGAAAGAACTGGCGGAGAAGCTGGACATAGAAGCCGGCACGTACAGTGGCGAAGCACATATAATGAGGCCTATAACGGTATCCACATACGATACCGCGTATTTACGTGCTGAAGAACTCGGAAACCGGTTCCTTTTAATGATCTTCGATGAGGTGCATCATCTGCCTTCGCCGGGCTATGCGAACATAGCAGAGCTGTTTGTCGCGCCTTACCGGTTAGGCTTGACGGCAACGTATGAACGCGAAGATGGACGGCACACCGAACTCGAAAGGTTGATCGGCGGCAAAGTTTACGAAATAGGCATAGATAAGCTGAGTGGCAAGCATTTAGCGGAATATAAAACGAAGAAAATCGTTACTGAGTTGACCGATGCCGAACGGGCAGAATACGAGCTTTACCATACGATATTCACAGAATTCTTGAAAAAGCGGAAGATTATACTGCGGACACCTCGCGATTTCAGGCTGTTTGTGATGCGAAGTGGTCGTGACGCAAGTGCGCGTGAGGCGTTACTTGCAAGAAACAAAGCGCGGCAGATAGCTTTGAACTCGCAATCGAAGTTGAACTCGCTTTCCGAAATACTGGATTTGCATTTTGGTGAGCGAATGATAATATTCACGGAACATAATTCGCTGGTGTATGCAATTTCAAAGCAGTTTCTTATTCCTGCGATTACGCATACCACACAGAAAGACGAACGGGCGGACATATTGCAGAAGTTTCGTGCGGGTAAATATAATACGGTAGTAACGTCCAAGGTACTTGAGGAAGGTATAGATGTGCCTGAAGCGTCAGTAGGGATTATATTGAGTGGCAGTGGCAGTAAAAGAGAATACAAGCAGCGATTAGGCAGGATATTACGAAAAAAAGAGGGTAAGCTCGCGGTTCTTTACGAACTCGTATCGAAAAAGACGACCGAGGTAGGGATTTCCAGGCGGCGTAAAGACGCGGGGACTAAGACGCGGGCGGATATTAAAACTAATTCAAAACGAGACCATACTTAAAGAACAAAAACAATGTATCAATCGCGTAGATAAGGGCACGCACCAGTTTTTCCACCGATAACAGACTTTAAATTGCTCCGTTTCTTTGCATTCCTACGTCTACAATATGCACCAAAACGAATGAAATATCCATGCCTATATGAAAACATGACTGCACAGTAAACATTGCGTTATATCGCACGTCTGTAAGTGTTTATTCCACCTTGAATCTACAAAACCCGCCGAGGTTTTATATGTCGCTTTCTTGAGCCTGAAAACGGTAAACCGATTTTAGGCACTGTTTTTGGTTAAAACCGTTTTAAAACAAAAACCGTATGTCATATAACATACATTATATGTCAGCGGTACCTGCTCCATGTGTAGAAGAGAAAAATCAGAAATGATTTTAGAATTCGTTCTACCGGAATGACGAAGAGAGCAATGCACCACCAACTGCACCTATGTACTGTGGATACTTAGGCACAATCACATCAAATCCTAGCACATCGTTCATCGCTGCCGGCACGCCCTCGACCAGTGACGTACCGCCAACTTCTATCGCAGGCTGCCTCAGGTCTATCTCCTGTAACAACTGCTCTTTTACCTGTTCTACTACCGAATGACATGCCGCAGCCGCAATATCTTCCCTTCGCGCGCCACTCGACAACGCCGATACAAGGTCCTGGATACCAAACACGATGCAGTAGCTGTCGGTCTTCACATTATTATAATCGCCTTCTAATGCTAACTTACCCATCTCTACCACATCCACATCCAATCTACGTGCTATCATCTCTAAGAACCGCCCGGAAGCGCCTGCGCATATGCCGCCCATCGTGAAATTATCAGGTATGCCATCATTTGCGGTTATTATCTTATTGTCCATGCCACCGATGTCTATTATCATAGCTTCGCCTTTCTCTATTCCCGCAAGATACATCGCAGCCTTCGAGTTCACGGTCAGCTCTTCCTGTACTAAATCCGCTTTGAAGTGCTCGCCTAATGCGTGTCGGCCATAACCTGTCGTCCCGATAGCTTCTATATCGGATCGTTTCACACCGGCAAGCTCTAACGCCTCAGAAAACACTTTCTCGCCCGTCTTTACTACAGCCCGTGACGGTGACCATGTCGCACCTATCACCTCGTTATCCTGCATGATCACCGCTTTTGTGGTCGTGGACCCGGAATCTATACCCGCAGTCAATCCCTCCTGCACCTTCCGCTCCAGTATCCATCGCCGTGTCACTATCGTAACGAGCGCTTCCATCCTCGTTAAGAGATCGCCCGCGGTTGTACGCTCAGAAAAAGGATACATAACAAGCGGTAATTTCGTCTTTTCCTGTATTATCTTCCGGATTTCCGTCCTTATCACCGCGCCACGTGGACATTTGTGACAACCAGCTACGAATACGGCGTCAGCATCTACCAAACCTTCGGCAACCGCGTATCCGCGTGCCAACGCCACACTCAAGCCTATGCTGTTCTTCATGTCATATCCAAATTCGTCCACTTTCGCTTTCACGTAATCCAAGTCAACCTCAGGTACAAATATCTCTGCACCTATCTCATCCGCTGCACGTTCTATCTCATGCTGCACATTCCCATATATCGTGCCACAAGAGACTTGTGCTATTCTTATCTCCTCTTCCTTCTTCATTGCATCACTCATAAGTTTAGATATGCCTCCGAATCAATTAAATCTTAGCCTTTACTTCCGCGCGCTACTCGCGCTATTAGAGTCGCGGTGCCGGCCGTAAAGGTCACAAAACTTACGCAGGTACGAACTTCGTGCCGTAGTAGATCATCCCTTTATCGCCTTCTTCGCCTATTCGTCTGAACACCGGCCGGACTCGCATCCCCGTGCTTATCTCTTCCGGCTCACATATCACCTCAGACAGCAACCGCGGCCCCTCATCTAGCTCAATAATCGCTAAGGTATACGGTATATGCCGTTTGAGGTTGCGCGGTGCCTGATGAACAGTCGTAAATGTAACCACCGCGCCCGTGCCTTTGAATTTATATGTTTCGATAGTTCCGTGCCTTCTGCATTTGGGGCAGATAATACGGGGTGGATAGAAGTAACTACCACAACTCATGCAGTGTGTACCCTCTAAATTATACCGGGCTGCTTGCTCCCGCCAGAATTTTGCTGTTGATGCCATTTCATCATCATTTCTTCTATGTGTATCATATTATTTAAAGAATAGCAAAGTTCGTAATCCGTTTCACTTTCGTATAACATGAGCCGTGCAAATAATTCCGGGTTGCTCCTTGTCGCATTCATCTTCCTTCGCAACGCTGCGTGTAGCACAACCATAAAACTCTGACCATCTTTACGCTCATCCTTTATCAGCTTCTCTAAGTCCGTCCTTATGTCTTTGGACTTGCCCGCGAGTACCGATTCTATCAGTGCATCTACTTTCGTCCTTTGCCGGAATACTGTTCGCACTACTTCTTTTAGCGCTTTACCGCTAATCTGCGAAGAACTCGCCGATGCCGCTTCTAACATGTTTATAGCCGCGCCCGCATCGCCCTGCGCATATCGCTTCAACATTAGTAATTCGCCATCTGATAGTTCTACCCCTTCTTTCTGCGCTATCGTCTTTAGCAGTGTATCCAGCGCACCGCTTTTCGCGAGAGACCGGAAGTAAAGGTTCAGGCATCGTGACCTTATGGCGGGTATTACACCTGCGGGCTTCGTGGTGCAGAAGATGAACCTGCTCGTCTTGTTGCTTCGTTCCATAGTTCTTCGCAGTGCTTGTTGTGCATCCACAGGAAGGAAATCGGCGATATTGAATACCAATAGCTTGAACTCCGCAGTTATTGGTGATAACGTTGCGTATTCTCGCAGCATGCCCTTGAAAATGTCCATTGCCGATTTGCTATCGCTGTAAAAGTGTTTGAACCTGTCGTCATCTCGTAACCATTTTTTACGCTGTTCTGAGAAGTCCGCGCATTCTACAAACATGAGGTTCTCAGCATAATTATCGTATAACTCGGTCGCTAAGGCATAAACCATAGACGTCTTGCCTGTGCCTTTAGGACCCCAGAGCAATAGATTCGGCACTGTCTTTAC
>QENJ01000045.1 GCA_013374505.1 Candidatus Methanophagaceae archaeon | reverse complement strand
TTTTGAAAGTTTAACTTATTGTAGGGGAGAGAGGAAGAGCAGTTGCCGGTAGACTCTTTTTCGTGAATGCTTGTTACGAGCAATAAGCGGAAAAGGGTTGGCTGAGGAAAGTCCCCCCACCACAAAAACACGAATGCCGCGAGGGCATAAGGCGAGAGTCTTGGCACTGGTATAGAAACGGTACCGTACTATGTTAAAGCGATGATTCCGTGAGGATGAGGTCATATAGCTACGGATGGAACGAGCAACCTCGTGGGTGCAAGTCCTGAGAGACGCATAGATAAATACTGCTGAAACAGAAGGGGGCTTATTCTCCTCACTCCCCGTTTGTGTAGTTTGTAATTGCTCAAATATCCTGTTGTGTAAATTCTACACTCGTATTTAGCACCTACTGCACTTGTATTCTTCAGTAACGCCTTAGTTCATCTTTTAGCCTTATTCACACGTGCAAGAAACCCTCTCTGTTCCATTATCGCCCTTGTATCGCCTGTTACAACCACTTCCGCATCCTTCAGTTCGTGCGTGGCTTTACAGCCGGTTAAGAACATTGCAACCTTTAACTCCTCGCACAGCTCGTTCATCTTCGCGATTACTTTATCTGCGTTTACTTTTTCGTCATCCATTATGGGCATCAGAAACGGCAAAGCGGCACTGCATATATCCGCGCCTACAGCCATACTTTTTGCAACGTCAATACCGGTTCTTATGCCTCCTGTCGCGATTACCGGTAGCGGCAGCACACTGCATTCCACTATGCTTTCCACTGTTGTGATGCCCCAGTCCCAGCCAAAAAGGTGACCTAAATGCTCACATAATTCATCGCCTTCTGCACTCGCACGGTATATCTCAGCAGCAGCTAAACTCGTGCCGCCTAAGCCACCTACATCTATTGCCGATACTCCTGCTGCGTGTAACTGCTTCGCAACCCCGTGACTAATCCCAGCACCCGTTTCCTTTACGATCACCGGCTTCTTTATTGCTTTACATACCGCGGTTATCGAAGCTAAGCAACCGCGAGCATCCACGTTGCCTTCAGGCTGAATAGCTTCCTGTAAGAAGTTCAGGTGTATAGCAACAGCATCGGCATCTATCATCTCTATAACACGTTCAACTCCGTCTATACCATATTCGTTTAATTGCGGTGCGCCTAAGTTCGCATAGATGAACGTATTGGGTGCAACGTCACGAACCACACGGAAAGAGTCCTCTTGCGCGGTGCCTTCCAACGCCGCACGTTGAGAACCCACACCGATACCAACGCCAAGCGTTTCCGCTGCTGTTGCAAGCACTTCATTTATCCGTTTCGTATTGGGATGCCCACCGGTCATCGAAGCAATCATTATGGGGCTGTTGAGGGTGCAGCCGAAAAACTCAGTCTTCAAATCTATCTCGTCTTTATCTATCTCCGGTAACGCAACGTGAACAAGCTTGAGGTCGGAAAAACAACTATCTCCGGCTTCCACTTCTTTCTCAGCACAAATCCTGAGTTGCTCTATCTTCCTTCTCGAGGTCTGGTTTATTTTTGTCATCCTATCAACAATTCTATATCTGCCGATATTTTATTTGTTCGCAATGATATAAAAGCTATATTTGTATAGCCGAGGTGAAAACCACGAGATTGTCACAACACTTTTTCTTTTTCAATCCGGTCTTTAACCTTCAGGCCATCCATCTTTTATCGGTAGTCATCTATAGGCGGCTCTATCACTAATCTCTTCCCCTCTATCAAAATCGCCATAACATCTAATAACTCCCTATCAAAAGTTATCATTCTTTCTATCGAATTAAAGAGGAAGTTTGCCAGTATCAGAGAATCTCTACCACCCAATCCATAACTCGCTCCTATCTCTAATCCTAACTTTGTAATCTCTCTCGTTTGATCCATGTAATGGTGTTGTATCCAAATCTATGTACTCGCTGAGAGTATTCTTAGCGTCCTCACGCTTCCATTTGTGCTTATAAACCAATGTGTGGTAAGCTTCATGAATAATAGTGGGATTTACCGCATTATAGCGGTGTTCAGCTAATATATTACTGTCTTCGAGTTGTCGGGATGTTCCTTATCCAGGAAAGCAACTAATACATTTGTATCTATTCCCAGATACTCTTTATCTCTTTTGGCAGTGCCCATTCCGGTTCTCCTGTTCTCTCCACGTGTAGACCAAAAAAATCTTCTATTTTTCTCTTCTTCCCCCTTTTAGGTCTTAATAGCACTCCATCTTCTCTTTCTTCTATTAATACGAGCATTCCTTCTTTAATTCCTAATTTTTCACGAATATACCGTGGGATTACAATCCCACCTTTCGCATCTATTCTTGTTTCCGACATATTTACGCCAAAATAAGTAGAGTTTATGTACTAAAAAATCTTCTGACTATAAAAACCCGTTCTTAGAATGAAAAGTGTTACCAAAAAAATAAAGTATGTTTGACGCACCAATCATCATAGTAACAAAGCGAATACACCTGTTTTTCAAGCCTTAACAGTACCTATCGCAGCTTCCACCGAGCTTGAACGCACCTTTAATGCGTATATCTCTCCTTTCACTTCCAGTTTATCCTTTATCGCGTGGATGTCAACGCTTATCACCTTTTGGCAGTGTCTAAAGAATCCAACCGCGGTCCCATCGAGTCCAACTGTCGCTCTATTCCTCCTACATTTACTTTTATCTCCGCGATGTCCCGTGTATTCTCCGTTACGTGCTCCTTTATCGCTGTTACCTCTCCTTTTATCTCCGCTATATCTTTCGTATGACCTTCTATCCTCTCAGTAATCGTTATTAATTTCTTTATCCCATCGTAAACTTCCTTCATGTCATCCATCTTTATCATCTAATAATGAATCTTCGCCTTAAGACAATTTATGTTTTTCTGCTTTTTAAAATTTTATCTGCTTCGCTAATAAAGATTTATTTTCTTAAGAAGATACGTTCTCAAAAAGAGAATACACTTTAACTACGGATTCGTCCACTCATTCGACGAATTCACGTACGTTATGTTTGTGCCATTGGCTGTGAAGCCAGGAATCGTCCAGTTACCCGTCCCGTCCTCAATTGCCGTGAACTCAAGATACTCGTTCTTTGTCCATGTGATGTTCACACCTACTCGCGTGTGACATGCGATACATGCTTCGTTCGCACCTTCCATCAACGTTTCGTTTATCGCATCGAGCACGAACTGCTTGTGTGCTGCCTTTGTGCCAGTATCATATGACTGCGGGGTCAGATTAAAACCACCTGCTGCGATGAAATCCACGCTATATCCCCCTTGGTGGCAGTCTAAACACTTAGCCGCATATTCACGATCCAACTCATGACCCGTACCCTTATCACCCGCACCATCGTGACAATCCATGCACTCGACTACGGATGCTGCATGCGCTTCTTGGCCCGGTCTTGGTGGTTGAGTGCCTAATAACGTCCCACGTTCATAGTGACCTCTTGCATAGGTATAATTAGTAAAAGGTGTTCTGTGGCACATAGCACAGGTCAAATTGCGATGCACACCATTCTCGCCACTTATCATCTCATCTGCTATATCAGCATGACACTTCTCGCACGGCACATTATTTCTACCTGAGGCACCATCCACTAATTCACCAAGGTCATACCAGCTATGCTGCCCGCTGAAGAGCGAGACAGTGCTCGGCAGTGCGAATATACCTATTGCGATTACCGCAACCGCCATCAATACTATCTTTTGGCTTTTCATATGTTTCCTTACCTGTGCTCTGCTAACAGCGTTAAACGAAAATAAAGAAAAAAAACCCTAAAAAAGAAAACAGGGTTAATTATTTAGTAAGAGTTTGTCCAGTTGTTCTGGTATGATGAGAACGTCTCGTTCGTGCCGTGTGCTGTGAAGTTAGTGAGTAGCCAAGTGCCATTGTGGTATTCACTTGCATCAAAGTGCATCGTTGTAGACTTAGTCCATGTGATGTTGACACCGATTCTTGTGTGACATGCGATACAGGCTTCATTCGAGTCGGTCATCAGATCGTCTTTTATCGCCTCTCTTATGAAGTCGTTATGTGCTGCCATCTCTCCTCCGCTACCATCGGTGTGGTTGTAATAATACCTTTCATCATCATCTACGCCTGTACCGTCGTAAACCTTTGTCTGATTGAATCCTCCTGCGAACGGGTACCCTGTATTCTCCTCATGGCAGACCATACATGCTATGGTTTCTGCAGCGTGAGATGTAGTACCTGGTTCTAATGTGCCATTTTTAAGTCCACCAATTGCAACGCCTGTCCCTATTCGTGTCGCAGTAGCATTCACCCTGTGGCAGTCACAGGTCGGTGATGCAAGAGTTCTATGCACGCCGTTGAGGGGATCCATCATCTCATCGTCTATATCGCCGTGACACTTCATACAGGGAACCTGACTTCCTTCATCGTTCAGGTCATACCACGAGTGCTGCCCAGAGAACAGCGAGACCGTACTCGGCAGTGCAAAAATCCCGATTGCTACTACTGCTATAGCCAACAAAGCTATCTTATTTGTGTTCATCTTTTTTCCGTCTCACCCCCTAAATTCTTTGTTTTGCTTGTTCTACAATTATACATTAAGCGCGAAGGTATATAAAAACCTTTCGCTTTTTTTATACCAGAAATGGTAGCCCTATTAGGGTACTTCTTCTATATGATTCTATAGTCTATTAATGCTATAAAAAGCTATTCATCAGCTCAAACCCAAATCCAAAGTAAATATAGAGCATTCATACATAAATGAATGTTTATAGCGGTTCCTTATTCGCAATACACTATATTGAAACTTTTTTTGAAGCTATTAGCAAATAATATTGAAGTATATTCCATATTTCCGGTGGTTTATCTACTCGTGAATACTACTGCCTTTAATTACGAATTCACATATTTGTGTGAAATAGTGTCAAAAGAAGTGGTTTTCTCCCTCTCTTCGCTTCGCTTCGCTTCGCTTCGCGTTATTGCCGGGGGAAAAACGATCGCAGGGGTAAAAAGCACGAGATTTTACGAGATTAACACTAAAACTCTTTAGAAACAAGTTTTATCAAAAAACAAACTTTCTTTGGGAAAGAAAGGTTGTGTGAAAATCTGTGTAATCTTGTGGTTTACTAAACAATCACAAACAAGATGTCTGATCTACGGGTTCGTCCACGAATTTGAAGAGTTTACCTGCGTCACGTTCTCGCCACCTGCTGCGAAGCAGGCAATCGTCCAGTTACCCTCGGAGTCCTCAGTTACTGTGAACTCCAGATACTCGTTCTTAGTCCATGTGATGTTCACTCCGATTCGCGTGTGGCATGCGCTACCGGCTTCGTTTGCGCCTTCCATTAACGGTTCGTCCATCGAGTCACGAACAAATTGAAGGTTGTGGCAGCCTTCACACTTTATATTCGCGTGTGCACCTGTTGAAGCCATTTCATCACCTATATCGGCATGACACTTCTCGCAGGGCACATTATTGCCTTGCGCGGAAAGCTCATACCAGCTATGCTGCCCGCTAAAGAGCGAGACCGTGCTCGGCAGTGCGAATATACCGGTTGCAACTACCGCAACTGCCAGCAATACTATTCTATTGGCTTCTCATTTCCCTTTTTTCTCTTATGCGCTTTCAAATCATCAAAAAAGGCGGTTAATTATTTCACGACGTCCAGGAGTTCGACGAATTCACGTACGTTATGTTTGTGCCATTGGCTGTGAAGCCAGGAATCGTCCAGTTACCCGTCCCGTCATCAATTGCCGCGAACTCCAGATACTCGTTCTTTGTCCATGTGATGTTCACGCCTACTCGCGTGTGGCACGCGATACATGCTTCGTTCGCGCCTTCCATCAACGTTTCGTCAATCGAATCGTGCACGAACTGCTTGTGCGCTGCATTGGTGCCAGTGTCATAGGACTGCGGGGTCAGCCCGAAACCACCTGCTGCGATGAAATCCACGCTATATCCCCCTTGGTGGCAGTCTAAACACTTAGCCGCATATTCACGATCCGACTCATGATCCGTACCCTTATCACCCGCACCATCGTGACAATCCATACACTCGACTACGGACGCTGCATGCGCTTCTTCACCAGGTCTTGGTGGTTGAGTGCCGAACGTCCCACGTTCATAGTGACCTCTTGCATAGGTATAATTAGTAAAAGGTGTTCTGTGACACATAGCGCAGGTTAAATCATTATGCACACCGTTATCATCGCTCATCATCTCATCTGCTATATCAGCATGACACTTCTCGCATGGCACGTTATTTACACCAGATGCGCCATCCACTAATTCACCAAGGTCATACCAGCTATGCTGCCCGCTGAAGAGCGAGACCGTGCTCGGCAGTGCGAATATACCTATTGCGACTACCGCAACCGCCATCAATGCTATTCTATTGCTATTCATTTTTCCTGTTCTACTTATGCTCCACTTGAAGTGTAAAAATAAAGGAAAAAAACCCCTGAAAAAGGAAACAGGGTTAATTATTTAGTAAGAGTTTGTCCAGTTGTTCTTGTATGCTGAGAACGTCTCGTTCGTGCCGTGTGCTGTGAAGTTAGTGAGTTCCCAAGTGCCATTGTGGTCCTCACCAGCATCAAAGTGCATCACCGTGGACTTAGTCCATGTAATGTTGACACCGATTCTTGTGTGGCATGCGATACAGGCTTCGTTCGAGTCAGTCATCAGATCGTCTTTTATCGCCTCTCTTATGAAGTCGTTATGTGCAGCATATTCACCACCACCATCGCCACTGCCCCAGGAGTAGTTATATTGAGTAGTTGGTGCACCGGTGAAATCGTAAACCAATGTCGTATTGAACCCACCTGCGAATGGATAACTTGTGGCGTTACCAGTCCGCGTGTTATTTTCATGACAGAGCATACATGCTATAGTCTCTGCGGCGTGAGATGTAGTACCCGGATTGGCGAGCCCTATACCATCACCATCTGCAACACCCGTTCCAGATACCCGGTGGCAGTCACATCCTGGTGATGCAAGATTTCTATGCACACCGTTGTCTGTATCTCTCATCTCATCGTTTATGTCACCGTGACACTTCATACACGGAACCTGACTCCCATTAGAGTCCAGCCCATACCACGAGTGCTGCCCAGAGAACAGCGACACAGTACTAGGCAGTGCGAAAATCCCGATTGCTACGACCGCAATAGCCAACAAAGCAATCTTATTCGTGTTCATCTTTTTCCGTTTCACCTCCTACTTTTTTTTGAGTCCCCAAGGCAGGTCACCATCCTCTCCCTCCTTCGTGGCTTCCATCCTCATCACCTTACATGGTTACCTTTTTGGGTTACTTATGTATTGGTTATAGGGGTATATAAACTTTTCTGTTTTTTAAAGTTTTGTTTAAACCATGGAAAAAGGTTATGAATCATGAACCAGTACTCATAGTGGTTTCGTATTTTTGTTACAAAATATCACAATATTTTTTCGAACTAGCTAAAACTAAATTTAGTAATATCCTAAACTAAATGTGTCTATATACAGGACCGTGTAAATACTGCTTGGGCTATAAATGCACTTTTTGTATGAAACATTGTTAAAAATGCGTACAAATTCTTGTTTCTTTCCCTTTCACCGCTTTCTCGTAGGGGCGAGGAATAAAAATTGTTTGCAAACCCGCAGCTCTTTGGTACATGACATTCTTTAAAGTGACGTCTGCAACACGTTTTATAATAAGTCAAATCAATTAGTAAAGATGAGTGGAAATCATACTTATAGCGTGCGTGACTCTGGAACTAGCCCAAAACGGTTCATTCCACGGCTTATATCCTGGAACATGACCTTTCGTTGTAACTTGCGCTGCCCGCATTGTTACATAGATGCAAGTGAAGGAGCGGCGCGCAATGAGTTAAGTACCGAAGAAGGGCAGATGCTTATAGACCAGATTGCGGAAGTAAGCAAACCAATACTCATATTAAGTGGTGGTGAACCTCTGCTTCGTGACGACGTCTACGAACTCGCCAGTTACGCTACGAAAAAAGGCTTGACCGTAGCGATGGGCACTAACGGTACACTCATAACCGATTCCGTTGCGAGCGACCTGAAGGCTCATGGCGTAAAAGCAGTCGCTATCAGTCTCGATTCGAGTAGCCCCGAGCGGCATGATGCGTTCCGTGGCGTGGAAGGTGCTTGGCGTGATGCGATGAACGGGATTGCCGCATGTGTAAGCCAGGGTATAGACGTTCAGGTAAATACTACAGTGACGCAGCAGAACTACGATGAGATTGATGACATAATGGCGTTAGCCGAGCGCGAAGGCGCAAAAGCGTTTCACCTCTTCTTCCTCGTGCCCACGGGTAGAGGTGTAGAGATAGAGGATATATCCGCGGATATGTACGAGCGGATGATTACGGATGTACTTGATAAAGTAGCAAAAGCACAGTATAACCTTGATGTTCGCCCGGTTTGCGCGCCTCAATTTATGCGTATTGCATCGCAAATGGGCTTGAATCTGGAACGGTGGAGCCGTGGCTGCATCGCAGGTCTGGCGTATTGCCGTGTATATCCAACGGGCGAAGTCACGCCCTGCCCGTATCTACCCATAAAACTCGGGAACGTTCGCGAAACGCACTTTAAAGATATATGGTTTCAATCGCCCGTGCTAAAAGCGTTTCGTGATCCTGACAATTTGGGCGGTAAATGCGGCATATGTGAATACCGCACTATCTGTGGGGGGTGCCGTGCACGTGCATATGGCTTAACGAGCTTCATGGATTTTTGTGGCGGCCTACACGAACCCGAAGATTTAAAAGGCGATTATTTAGCCGAGGAGCCCTGGTGCCCCTACATACCGCAGGGTGATGCGAATACTATATTATAAGCACTAAATCCGGAATAGCTCTAAATACATATTCCTACAAAATCGTGCGTTCGTGAATGCAAACTACAAGTCAACAGTTGTGAAAAATAGTTATAGATTCCTTTAAATTCGTTTACATCTATCATCAAAAAAAAATCGATATATTGAGCACAAGATATTAAATAGTTGTGGTGTCTCGTCCATGACGTGCGTTTTTTATTTTTGTATTGAATCCAACTACAAACAACGAAAAGCTTTTTATACTACAAAACCCAACCTATATGTAACCCAATATGGAAACCTTATTGGGCATGCAAAGTGAGGGCTATATCAAAGGCTGTAAAAACGGGCAGTAAAAGAGCGGGCAAAGCGATAAAAATAGCAGTTATATATAGTCCTTAGGATTAGTAGTGATAAGAAAGATGAAAATGGAACCTGTCAAGCTGGATAAGCAAGATAAAGAACTGTTACAAATGATGCAAGATGAGTTCCCGGTGGAAGAACGCCCGTGGGCGGTACTTGGAAAAAAGCTGGGACTCAGTGAAGAAGAGGTGTTAGCCCGTGTAAAAAAGCTTTCCTCTGATGGCGTCATCCGGAAACTCCGTACCATTCTCGATGCACAAAAACTCGGGTCTTGTTCATCTACATTGATGGCAATGAAAGTGCCGGAAGACAAAATGGACCATGTCGTCCGCGTGGTTAATGAATACATGAGCGTGACACATAACTACCGCCGTGAGCATGATTATAATCTCTGGTTCACAGTTACGACCTGTGGCGGTAAAGACTTAGAAGAGACGGTGGAAGAAATAAAGAGAAAAACTGGCATACCGGATTCTGATACTTTAGACCTCCGTACCACTCACGTATTCAAGATTGATGTCCGGTTTAAGTTCACAGATACAGAAGTAGAAGGAGGTGAAACCCGTGGATAAAGATGAAATAGACCAGGCTATTCTGAACATCACGCAAGAGGGCATACCGTTGGTAGAGGAACCCTTCGAGGAGCTTGCAAAGCAAGTAGGGATAAGTCGTGATGAGGTAATAAGAAGGCTGAAGAGGCTGCGAAGCATTGGCGTCATCAAACGGTTGGGAATTTCGGTAAATCAGCGAAAGGTAGGTATTGTTGCAAACGCGGTAGTGGCATGGAAAGTCCCCGAAGAGCAGTTAGAAAGCGTTGGAACTCTGCTCTCTTCATATACCGAGGTAACGCATTCCTATGGCCGAGTAACTATCCCCGGAAAATGGGAACATAATTTGTTTACTGTGATTCATGGGTACAGTCGCGAATCCGTGGAATCCATTGCAAAACAACTGTCCGAAGCATGTGGAATCATGGATTATCTGGTGATGTTTAGTAATGGACAATTTAAGCGGACCAGTGTTAAGCATCCGTTTTGATTTTGTGTCGGTTTGCAGCATCACCGTTCTTGCCGTATGCAGATTACAATGTCATGCAAGAACGCATAGTTTGGCATAACGCCTACTTTCCTCTTTTCATTGTATCTAATGTATAACTTCTACCTCTATAAGACGCAGATTCACACAGATTTGAGTTCTTCTGCGTTAATCTGCGTCACTACTTATTTACGCAAAAAGGTTCTGTTCACGTACCCAAGTCCCAGGAGCTAAGATATTTCTGCTGCTCTTCAGTCAGCACTTCTACCTCAACACCCAAAGATTTCAGCTTCAATCGTGCCACTTCCTCGTCTATATTCTTTGGCACGGGATAGACCTCGTTACGCAACTCTTCGTAATGCTCTACGATATATCGTACGCATAAAGCCTGGTTTGCGAAGCTCATGTCCATTACCTCTGGTGGGTGTCCATATGCCGCCGCGAGATTCACGATTCGGCCTTCAGAAAGCAGATATAACTTCCTGCCATCTTTCATCCTGTACTCGACTACGTTCTCTTTTATCTCTTTCTTCTCTACCGCCAGCTCCTCCAGATCGTTTACTTTTATCTCGACATTGAAATGACCAGTATTAGCAAGAATAGCGCCTTCTTGCATTAACGCGATATGCTCGCCCCTTATAACCGAAGTATCGCCCGTGGCGGTGATAAAGAGGTCGCCTATCTTTGCCGCTTCCAACATCGGCATCACCCTGTATCCATCCATAACCGCTTCCAGTGCTTTACGTGGATTTATCTCTACTACCACCACGTTTGAGCCAAGTCCCTTCGCTCGTAACGCTACTCCACGTCCACACCAGCCATAACCTGCCACCACGACCACTTTGCCGGCAAGCAGTATATTTGTCGCATTCATTACCCCGTGTATCGTTGATTGTCCTGTTCCGTACCGGTTATCAAACATCATCTTCGTCTCGGCATCGTTAACCGCAATTAGCGGGAATGCCAGCTTGTTCTCTTTAGCTCTCGCACGATGTCTTATCACACCCGTAGTCGTCTCTTCGCAGGCGCCTTTTATCTTCTGCGTCTTTTCGGCTGCATGAACTGCAGTAATTGTATCGCCGCCGTCATCAAGTAGAACATCCGGATTTATCTCGAGCGCTTCATTCAAGTATTTATAATACTCTTCATCGCTCTCACCCCGAAATGCGTAGGTCTTTATGCCTGCAGAAGCCAGTGCCGCCGCTACGTCATCCTGTGTAGAGAGCGGATTAGCAGCCGTAAGCGCAATCTCCGCGCCGCCTGCTCTCAACGCCAAGATGAGATTCGCCGTTTCCACCGTGACATGCAAACATGCCACTACATTTACGTTTTCCAATGGTTTCTCACGTTCATATCGGTCCCTTATTTCACTCAAAACGGGCATTCTACCGCCAGCCCACTCTATTCTCTTCGCTCCACCTTCTGCAAGGTTTATATCCTTTACCATATAATCTTTCATTGAATCATCCTGTTTATGCTTGCTGAAATGTTGAATTCACAGTATGATAAACCTTTTTATTTTATTATAGATTATACCGGGACATAGGGGTAAAAGGTAAAGGGCAAGATGATCGTAAAGGAGATACTAAATGAAACAATTTTGACGCTTCCAGAGGCTAACGAAATGTTGAAGATAACGCGTGATGAAGTGAAGAAAGTGCACGAAGGCGATGTGGAAGAAGAGGAAGAAGAGATAAGGTATGAGCGCAGAAAAGCATTTGAGCATACCACAAAGTTCACTAATCTGGACTCGGAAAAGTCTCGGGCTCTTATAACCGCTCTTTTGCAGTTAGAGAAGATGAAAGAGGAAATAGCGGTTAGGATTGCCGATTTGCTACCAAAGAGCAAGAATGAGGTGAGAGCAATCTATGCAAAGGAGCGATTCACGCTTACCGAGGCCAATGTAGACGCAATACTCGATTGCATTGCGGAATATGAATGATTAAATCAGAAGTGGTACATATTTAGGGAGAATAGGGAATGAGAGATCAGGGGTACGGAAAAAGGGGCAGGGTAGGTAGGGAAAGGCGCAGTGGCGGAGACATAGAAAAGAATCGGGAGACGTCTGCTCTTGTTCTTGATTATTTACCTTACGGGCACCCCGATGATTCCCGGCCGGTATATCAAAAGAAACCTCTTATCCATGCGATTGGCGAGCATAAGTTCGTATTAATGGAACTTTCGCCGAAAAAGGATAAAATACCAGTGATATACGACCGAGTGTATATAGGTGACGGCGAGCGGGACGTAATAGACCATGTGGTCAAGAAGTTGAGATATAATGAATTAACGCCAACAGCAACGATGGAACTCAGTTATGTACTTGAAAAGATGGTGAAAGCGGACGAAAAACGGTTTATATCGGCATTCAATAACGCAAAACCGATCACCACGAGGCTGCATACACTCGATTTATTTCCCGGAATAGGGAAGAAATTGATGTGGGCGATACTGGATGAGCGGAAGAAAGGACCTTTTTCCGATTTTGAAGACCTCACAAAAAGGGTTAAAGGGCTTCATCATCCAGAAAAGATAATTGCAAGGCGAATCGAAGAGGAGATAATGGGTGAAAATACGAAATATAAACTGTTTATAGTTTAGTTTAAGTATTCCTCTTAGAAGCTATTTTTGTGCACTATATAGTACAGGATAGTGTAATCGAGAATAGTGCTGAGAATTCATGAAGTGATCAAAAAAAGAGAAGTGAGATATAAAGGAACTCGGGTTAAACCGAGTACACGGAGTATCGTACTTGAGATGCTGGTCCGTATCTCCACGAGTATGAGCGTACAGACTCACCTATCACGAATATATCCATCTAAAAAGCGTGGACGACCGAAAGGAGAAGGATTGAGTGTGAACGAAAGAGAGCAGTCACAGACAAACGGCAGGGAAGATAGAGAAGTTCTTCGACTGCTACAACAGGTATAGAGGTGATTTTGAGAGCCGGAATGCGTTCATCGAATGGTACAACACGGTGCAATCCCATGAGCGCTGGATACGAAGTGGTATCTTCAAACGCCTGAAGCGGCTTTCTGTGGCAGATTACCTGTGGAGGTAAGGTAAAGGGCATGGCGGCTAAAATGTTTGGATGGTGAGAAGGATGAAACGTAGCAGGATGATGCGGAAACAGCAAGGTCTTTATGTAGTCAAAAATAATGGGACTATACCTCGAAATTGTAATGTCTTAAAGTCTTCTTATTATCTCAAGTCTAAGAGTTCTTTTGGTGTTTGAACGCTCAGGTAAGTGCGATTGACGAACTGCTTTGTATTCCATGTAACGAATCTTGCGCAATGGTGTTGTTCTGCAACTGCTAAGGGCTTGCCAGAAAATAACCTATCGAATTTTTAAATATCTTCAAATTCAAAATCCTTTCGCGGTAGAATAGAATAATTCCATTTAGGATGTAGCGTATGCGTTTTTATATTCAGTTTTGCCATATCATCGCCAGAGAACGCTATCCCACCTTCATAGTTTCTCTTATCAAGACGGGCACCCACTTTGAGACCTTTCTTTGTCGTAGTTGCGCTAATAAGTTTGATAATTGTTTCATAAGTAACAAGTGGCTCTCCTTTCCAATTCATGCTTATGAACGAGAACATACGATGCTCTATCTTGTTCCATTTACTTGTCCCAGGTGGAAAATGACAAACAGATATTGGTATCTCTATTTGATCTGCCAATTCCTGTAAAAAGAATTTCCAGCCGCTCCTACGACTTCCATTACTTCCACCACCATCTGCACAGATCAAAAACCCTTTAGCGTCCTGATAGTGTTTTTTCCCAATATATGCCACCATTGCCGGATGCTTTCGACCGCAAATTCAGAAGTATCACGGCTAATGCCAACATTCACAAATCCTTCGTTTCTATAAATGTCATAGGCCCCATAGGGGATTCCTACCCCAATTGCCAGTGAGAGAAAGTCATAAGTATTGACTTCTTTTGCTTCTCCTTATTTCTTTCTCCATGTTTTGCCAGAGTTTTTAAAGTTTCCAACAAGTTCTCTTTTCTTTGTATCTACAGATATAGCAGGGTCACCTCGCACAACGAATTTTTTCACTTGATTATTTATGTATCGGAACTGGGCATCTCTTTCTGGTACCGAACCACCTTCCTTGGTCTTCACATTGGCTTGAAGGGCGTAATCCCGTTCTTTTAAAAGCAGTCTAACGGTTTCCGCACTGATTTTGTATCTACGAAGATTCAATTCTTCTGCTATCGTGTATGTCGATTTATTCGTCCATTTTAAAAAAAATCATTGGGTCGCCTCGGGTATTCTCGTCCATAATAGCCTCAATATCTGCCACAATTTTGGGATTTTTGATCTCAATCTTCTTTCGACCACCGCCTGATTTTCGAATTCTTTTTGTTTGTCCCAAATTCTCCAAATTCTCAAGTTCCTGTCTGTATCCCTTTCCTTATTGTCGTAATGGACATGCCGCTGATTCTTGCGACAGTTGAGATTCTTCCCCAGCCTAAGTCAAGTGCTTTAGCTGCAGCTAATTTACGTTTTAACGATTCGTCTGCTAGTGCCAAAACTTTTAGCCAATTTTTATGTTGTTCTATATCATCCATGATGATATAATATAGACTTTCAGTTAATAAAATTGCCAACTTATTTCTTGGCAAGATCTAAGATGCAGTCAGAGGCAGGTAAAGAAGAGTACAAAAAGCGAAAAGCAACTGTTGAATGGCCGTTTGGGAATATCAAGTATAATATGAAGTTTCGGGAGTTTCTTACTCGGGGTATAGAAAATGTGTGAGTTCATCGTACTTTGGGTCTTTGGTTTTGTTGGTGGGTGGGTGTATTTTTTTGCCGTTATGGCTGTGATTTTTGTGGGACAGCCTCTTAAATGACGGGTCAAGATAAAAAGGAGGAAAAGGAATCGAAGTGCTTAAAAAGATTAGGGGAAACGTTGAGCTAAGCAGTGAAGAAAAAGAGGCAATTCTTAAGGTGATATACAGTAAAAGAGATGAGCACTTCTAAAATTATGTTTAAACCGTTTTGACTTCTTCCGATTCAAGAATAATCCTATCCTTTGTTAAAATCCCGGCACTATAAAAGTTCGCAGTGGCAACTATAATTCTATCATGTATTTCATGAATTTTCGTACGCATAACTTCTTCGAGAATTTCTGAGGTAAAACCTGCTATCTCAAATCCAATCTCGTTCTTAACTCGTTGATACATCTCCTGAAACTCAAATTCGACTTTGCCTTTTTCTGCGATGGCTATCTGCTAAAACAATGGTTGGCACAAGCAAACGACCGCCTTTATTACGAACTTCATCCATCTTTCCCTTAAGTTCTCTTTTTAGACGCTTGCTTCCTATAAAATACCAGATAAGCACATGAGTTTCCACTACCTAATTCAGATCATAACTCAATATTCCTCCGTAACAGGTCTTTCTTCGATTCTTCTATCATTTCATCTGTAATATCCCCTCCGCGAACACACCCAAATAATGATGGTTTTTGCCGCTCTTCCGGTTTCATCTCCAAAAGCATCAAATCTCTCTTCAAATACTCAAGCTCACGTTGTAAATATTCGATTCTCTGTAACGCATTCTTACTTTTTAGCTCCATCTTACAATAACCACCTTATGTTAATGTTATATATTTAGACATTATGCTATATATTTGAAGCCTTGCGGTGTGATTTGCCATATTCTATTTCACCATCTTTCCCCTCATGATGCACAACCTCCTTATTATCTGCTAATTCTTTGAACACTGCCTGCGGCAAGAGTACATTTTTGGGATTTGTTCTCAAGAACTGCAAACATCAAAGTTTCGCGAATTTGGCGGTCTATCTGACAATATCAAGTTAATCGAAAAGCAAAAAATGTCGAGCAGGGGAAAAAGAAAACCTGCCCTCACCCCATTCCACGCTTCCGGCGGTTAGTAGAACACCAGTCCGAGTATTGCCATAGCAGGAATGGCTATCGTGCTGAATTCGTGAAGCTAGTAATCCTCCGATACGGCCAAAACGATTTTGCGAAGAGCTTACCACTGCATTGACAACAGTAAAACTTTTTAGAAGGGGGATAGGCACGGAAGAAATAAGAGATTTTTTTCCTGTTTGCAAAAATCGCGTGAACTGCCGTGGTTTGACAATCCTACAACTAATAAAAAAATGACGAGCCGGTAAAAAAAAGAAAACAGACTCCAGTTTTAAATTCTTTAGATTACTCTTTCTTGTGCTTGCGCTTGTTGAAGAACAGGAACAGTCCTAAAACTGCTATGGCTGGTATTGCGATTGTTGCGAATTCTGGGAGTGGGATATCCAGACATACAATAGCAAGATCTAGCGGCACGCCTACATATATGGTTGTTATTTCTCCGCTATTAGTGTCACTTCTGCCCTCATATGTTCCTGTCACACGCACGCTATCGCCTACGACACATTTAGTGGCTGAAAGGTCTAGCCCATAATTCCCTGCAGAATCACTGGACGTTGGTCCTACCTCCACATTATCCCAAGCAAGTCGCCCTTACTCCTGCACCTACTATCGGCTTAGTTGAGTCGCCTGCTTCGTGAACATTACCCACTACTGATGGACTTGCAGCTACCATACCCGCTGATAGAACCACGGAAAGAAGTAACCCTACTGCAAGCCCCACTATTACTTTACTCATTCTTATTTTTTTCGTTTTTTCACCTCCTATTTTTTCATTTATTCTTACATTACCTATTTTTTTCCTTACCTTACACTACTATATTTAACTAAAGGCACATCATCACTAAACTTCTTTTCGGTCCACGTCCATCCGTTTCCACTGCAATTTATATTTATGCTACGCTTTTGGAATCGTTCCGCACACGCATAGTTACTCGCAGACCACCCTAAAAATAGTTTAGCGCATCACAAACAAAATCTGCATATATCATAACTTTTTCTTTAAGCAATCGCAACACTTATATAGTGGCTACCATCCCAAAAATTTTATTCATTCGTATAAACGCGAAAAAGCGGTAGCGAATGGCAGAGCGAACGCGAAGTCCGTATAAACAACATAGGTAGATTCTTAGTTAATATTTCACATGTATTGAGCTTCAGTAGCCATCGGAATTAAAAATAATCCTTAATTTAGTACTGCTCTACTCATAAACCACTAATTTGTTGAATCTACTCTTTTGGAATTCCTCACACGATTACTTATACCACCTAACAAATCGCTCAATACCTTCTTCTATCTTTATTCCAGGCTTCCAATTCAATTCGTCACTTATCTTACTCGTATCTGCTAACGTATCTTTAACATCTCCTTTTTGCTGCTCTATATACTTTACGCTCGCTTTTTCTGCTGTAATTTCTTCTATTCTTTTGATCAGTTCGTTTACTGTTATTCTGCTACCACCACCGATATTGAACACGTCCCCTACTTTATCACACCTCGCAGCCAGGATATTTGCAGCTACAATGTCCGCAACATAAGTAAAATCTCTTGTCTGCGTGCCATCCCCAAAAACCGTTATCGCTTCACCGTTCAGAATCGCCCTCACGAACTTATGTATCGCCATATCCGGTCGCTGCCTCGGGCCATAAACAGTAAAATATCGTAACGAAACCGTAGGAACGCCATAATTCGTGCAGTACAGGTAACACAGATTTTCCGCCGCCAGTTTCGTGACACCATAAGGCGAAACGGGCTTTAACAAGCTTTTTTCGCGCATTGGCAATTCCGTGTCGCCATAAACAGAAGAAGAAGACGCATACACGAATTTAATGAGTTTTCGAGCCTTGTAAAATTCCAATAACTTCTGGGTCACATCAACATTATTCCGCGTGTATATCTCGAAGCTATTGCCCCACGATGCCCTTACTCCTGCCTGCGCCGCTTCGTGGAAGACATAATCCACTTCGGGATACTCAGTTAGCTTCAAGAGCTCTTTCTCGACAAATTCAAAGTTGTTGTGCTTCACAGCGTTTGATATATTCGCTTCTTTTAGCTCCTTTGCATAGTAATCCGTAAAGCAATCTATTCCTATCACTTCGTATCCCTGCTCTAACAGTTTATCCACCAAATGGCTGCCTATGAAGCCCGCACAGCCTGTTACTAATGCTTTCATTTTTAGTTCTCCTCTAATCCCTTATACAAACTCACTTTCAATCTTTTATCTATGTAGTAACAAAGAACCTTCCTCTATCTAGGTCTCTGTTTCTTCTTCACGCAAAACCAGAACATCATCCTCATCAGCTAACAATTTGAAGCGCATGCCGGTCTTCAACCGCATCTTCTCGATGCTTCGCTTTGGAATTGATAAAAAACCATCTTCCGTGATTTCCATGTATTGCGTCATCTTTTACCCTTTCATCTCTACGTTTAGTTTACGTTATTTTAACACTGTGAGGTAATCCTGCTACTATCTTCTGTAAATACCTCCCAGTTTCTTCTTTTAAATCTGATCGTTCCAGAGCGAAATCTATAATCGCTTTTACATACCCTGCCTTATCTCCCGCATCATATCGCGTACCTTCAAACACATAGCCATAAACCGCCTCTTCCGATTTTAACAGTCTGATAGCGTCTGTAAGCTGTATCTCATTCCCTTTACCCTGTCCCGTTTTGCGAATACACTCGAATATCTTCGGTGTCAAAATATACCTGCCCACCGCCCCTATGTTCGATGGTGCTTCGTCTAAAGACGGTTTCTCTATTATGTCCTCCACGCGATATATGGAATCCGCGATTTCGCGCCCTTTTAATATTCCGTAGTCACTTATCTTTTCCGCGGATACTTCTTCAACAGCAATTACCGCATGCTGGTTATATTCGTCAAACAAAGTCATGAGTTGCTTAATACAGGGCACCTTAGCTTTTATTATGTCATCACCAAGCAGAACTGCAAAAGGCTCTGCGCCTATATGCTTCTCCGCTTTCAAAACCGCATCGCCAAGCCCGTTTGGCTCTTTCTGTCGTATGTAATGGATTTCCGCTAAAGACGCTATATTTTTTATTTCTCTTAACAATTCGTATTTCTCATTCTTCACCAGGTGGTTCTCAAGCTCAGGTGACGTATCGAAATAGTCTTCTATCGCGCGTTTACCCCTGCCCGTTATGATTATAATATCATCAATCCCGGAAGCAATTGCCTCTTCAACCACGAATTGGATGATCGGCTTATCTATAATAGGCAGCATCTCTTTTGGCATTGATTTCGTGGCAGGCAAAAATCGTGTTCCAAGACCTGCCGCTGGTATCACCGCTTTCCTTATCATTCTCTCACACCGTACTTAGACTTTATCTTTTCATTTATCTCATCCACGGCTTTCAGCAGTTTCGCTTCATGATATTCATCCGCAAAAGCGACTAACGCCTTTAAATCTTTTGGTAAGCATTTCCCGCCAAATGCTTTGCCGTGTACTGTCCCGTACTTACCTATTCGTGGATCTGCGCCGACAATATCCGCTACTTCGTGTGAATCTATCCCTAGCTCGTTGCAAATACAGTATATCTCATTCCAGTACGATATTTTCGTGGCAAGAACACAATTCGATGCGTATTTTATCATTTCCGCTGTTTTCAAATCCGTTCTAAAAATCGGCGTGTTCAACGGTGCGTAAAGCTCTGCCAGTGCGTCACCTGATTTAATGTCATATTCGCCGATTACTATTCGATCTTCCGTAAAGAAACCCCTCTTGTACTCTGTATCTGTGTTCCAGCTACCAGAAATCTCGGTTAAAAATTCGGGATTCATGCACACTCCGAATTCGCCTGCTTTCTTCTTTGTATATTGCTCCAGTATTGGTATTACTACCCGTTCGGTCGTTGTTGGCACCACGGTGCTCTTCACTACCACAAGATGGTACTCTTCTGGTCCTTTAGTTGCCAGTGCCTCTCCTACACTCTTCGCAGCGTCCTTTATATAGCTCAAATCAATCCCCTGGTCCCCGAACGGTGTCGGAACACATATGAACGACACCTCTGAGTTCTCTATTGCATGGTTCAGGTCGCTCGTGAAGTTAGGCAGGTCTTTATCCACAATATCGTAGAAGATTACTTCATATCCCTTCTCGGCAAAGCCCTTTCCGACCGCGGTGCCCACCCATCCGGAACCGATTATGCTTATTCTATTCTTTAGCATAGTTTGTACCCTTGATTTTATCTATACTTTACTTAAATTTATGTATCCTGTTCCTCCATAAAAAACATAAACGCGAAAGCAAACAAGTATGTCTTTACTACAAAGTGCAGTAACAAGTAAAAGGTGATAACCACTGAAGGCTAAAGCTTTATTTCAGATCGTTACCGTATAACAGCGTTTTTAATGGCACGTTCATCCGATTTGGTGGTAACCTCTCGTTCTTGTGAACCACAAGAAAATAGACGCATGGTTATCCGGTTGTGATCTTGGTGCTTGCAGTATTGTCATTTGTGCTTGTGAATGCTTTAAACCCGTCTTTATATTCTTCGCTGACTGGAAGCTTTTGCATAAATTTATGCTGTGAACGCAGCACTACTCACCGGGTTCGTGTCTTGGAAGATAATCGAGTTTGTTGCGTTTAGAGGCGCGGCGCGGGAATAAGGTACGGGGGGAAAAGATAAAAGGGAAGAAGAAGAAAGGCGGTGCCGTGGGGCAGAGGGAACCGCACCTAACGGCACGATACTCGAAATAGCAACTATTGTGAGCACGAATCAGGGTAGAACTTTTGTGTATCTGGAACGGGAGATGTCAAAAGGTACATACAAGTTCACCGTGCCGTATTCGACTGAAGGTTCCGTAGAAGGCGGTACGAATTTCGATGTGGTCGCGTCACCTTATTACACGGAAGGCAGGGCAGGTGGAGGATAACGCAACTGTGATGTAGGCTGCAACAGAAATAAGTGAATGTATCGGAAGAAGTGGTGACGACCGGTAAAACGATAACTGTGGACTTATAACTGGCTTACGTTTTTTGAGACTACTTTTGTATGATATAAGAGAACAGTATAGTGCAATCTCTCCGTGTATCAGGAAGCCATAGACGAAAATTTTATCTGTATTGGCAGTTCGTAATAAGAAAAGTGATGAAATATGAAACCTCCTATCGAGATGAATGATATAAATAATTTCGCGTACATCACGAGCAGGAAACTGCAGAACGAGCGTGATGAAAAGAGTGGCGCTGTGTTTATGTGGCGTAGAAAAGGTGAGGAAGAATTTAATTACAAGCTTAAGTGTCCCTATTGCAGCGAGGAACAGGAATCAAGCGTGGTCTTCAAAAAGCGGCCTTACCGCGTAAAATCAGGTAATTGCGGGAGAAGTATTATGGTAGAGTAGCTTGGTAAGAAGTAGGCTTACACTAAATAATACAAATCCTTTCGTATTCGTAACAAGTACGTTATGGCACAAGGCGATACATTCACAGAACTAGACTAATTGCTTGCTGACGAGGATTTAAGAAGATATACCTTTTCCGGGTCGCAAGATTAAAAGGGGCGAAAGGTGGGAAGGGCGAAAAGGGATTTATAAACATACTGCGAACGAATCTTTTATCAGATTTAAGCCACCCCTAATTTTATTTATCTACACGCTAGAATTAGATAAAACGGTTTTGTGCGTGAAAACAAAGACTAAGGCGGGCGGTTTAGAAATGATCGAGGGAAAATTTCAGTCCTCTATTTAGTCCTTGGTTTCTGTCACCTCTAACAGTTAACGAATACTACTTGCGAGCGGGCAGGGGGCGAGTGAACCGAAAGGTTTATATATGCACCGAAAGCTTTTTATATAGAACAAAAGCTTTATATACCTGTTGATGCGTATGTTTATAAGCATGTGTTATAAACATATGTAATAGCATGAACAGTAAAGGAGGAAAACAATGCCAACAAAGGGATATAAAAGAGAAGAAAAAAGGAGGGTAGAGCGATGCTTACATCAGTAACCACAACAACGACAACTACTGTTGTGACGGCAATGGGCCAAGCGGCAGTTTTTGGTGCTAT
>QENJ01000044.1 GCA_013374505.1 Candidatus Methanophagaceae archaeon | reverse complement strand
TGCGTAGGACAAACGCTAAAGGGCATAGATGTTAGAACTAAATATTTTTGTGATAGAGGGATGCTATCTGTCGTTGTTGGATAATTGTGGGACAGCCTCTAAAGTCCATGGATTCCAAAAACTTTACAAGTTCCCTGCCTTTGATTACAGGAAGTTTAGACATTTTGGGCTACTTCCAGTTCTCTAACCCCTACGAACTTATTAAGCTCCTCGACTTTTGTCTCCTCGAGGCACATCTCTATGACTTCCCTTATATTTTCCAGTGCATCATCTATAGTTTCGCCGTAAGAATGACAACCCCTGAACAGCGGGCAACTTACTATGTAATACTCATCTTCGTCCATCTCAATGATTATGGGTAGATGTAATTTTTCCATCTTTAACACCTCCAATTGGATATATATGTTTCATATATATTAAAGATATTTCGCCTAACGGTCGCAGACATACGAAGTGCGAGGCGAAGCCGAACATTTCGGTGAAGGCGTAAGCCCGAACAGTATGTCCGATGTTAGGCGATAGTACAAGTAATTCATGTTATCTTGTTGTATAATAACGTATATTTTCTGTCACAGAGTACGCCGAGAGCACCGAGTTATTTCCTCTCTGTGACCTCTGTGACCTCTGTGGCTCTCAGTTTTGAATTTTTCTTGTGCTTTTTCATTAACAGCCCCTAAGTCAACAACCCCACCAAAAACCGCACATAATCTTTTAAATCCTGTATCCTGACGTTCTCATCCGCACCATGAGCATTGCTATCCATGAAACTACCAACGCCGAAAGCACAAACCGGCTGCTTCGTCTTCTGAACGGCATAAGCGACATCCAAACCACCCTGCACACCAATTAACGTTTTAGCAACGCCAAAGGCGTCAGATACCGCGTCCTGTACTTTTATTACCCATTCGTTGTTCTGCTCAGTGAACATAGGCGGGTATCCAGGTTTGCAAAACAACTCTAAGTCTATACCGCGCTTCGTTTTTATGGTTTCTACCGCAGCCTCAAACTCTTTCAACACCGTTTCCACGTCTTCTTCCGGGATATATCTACGATCGCCCCGTAACGTGCAACTCGGTGGTATAATGTTCTCCTTCACACCTGCGTTTATCATCGTAACGTTAAAAACAGGTTTTATGTGTTCCTGACCACTTATATCAGTCATATGCGGACTACACGGTGCTTTTGATTCCCTACGCTCTACCATCTCTTTCAAGCTTTCTAACTCGTGCATCACGATTTTTGCGGCTTCTATCGCGTTAACACCCATAAACGGGATAGAGCTATGGCATGATTTGCCCTGTACCTTTATCTCCCAATTCATCACTCCGTTCGTGGCTATCGCAATTCCTTCGTTATCGCCGTCCATACAAAGGCAATAGTCGCCTCGGAGCAGTCCGGCATCTGCAAAGTAGCATAAACCTGAATAAGGCCCTATTTCCTCGTCTGTGGTCAACGCAACTGTGAGATTATACTTGCTCGCCCAATTCTGCTCGTGCATTACGCTTAAAGCAGTCAAAAGCGAAGCAACGCTGCCTTTCGAGTCCGCGACACCACGTCCATATACTCTATCGTTTTTTTATTACAGTCTCAAACGGCGGTGCACTCCAGCCTTCGCCTGCCGGCACAACATCCAGATGCGTGTATATCACTACGCTTTCCGCGGCACCCGTATCTTTAGTAGCGAGCAGGTTCACTCTCTCACCTATCAACTCATCATTCTTTTGTTTTGCTGCATACACATCCTCGGGCATCTCTATCCGTTCGCACTGGAATCCGAAACCCTCGAGCACGGGAAATAGCCAATCTACTATCTTGCCATAGTTCTCGCCCGGCGGCACGAACGTGGGTATCCCGACTAATTCCGTAAGCCAACCAATAAGTTCTTTCTCTTTTCGCTCTACTGATTTTGCCAATACCGCTCTTTTTCGCTCTTCCATAAACACACCACTAAGTTTCCTATCACAAGTTAAAGATTTATGTTTCTTCTTGTTAGACCGGCTGGTAAAACTACGGCATCAAAACACAAATGTCACTTTAAAAAATGTTGCAGCATATTGTAAAATTATTTAGTACGTAATCAAATTTGGTGTTGATCACAAACGACCGTAAATCATAAATACAGCCAATTACAATTATTATTGTGGCGCTTTTCGGTAAACAGCGAAGCGTTAAGATAAAAATGAAGAAAGAAGAGCTAGTACATCTACATTTGTTGTTGGCGCAGTTGAAGCGGTATTGTGAACTAGAGGGTGTGGACTGCGATTTCGAGAGGTACAACGCATTGGCGATTACTCCGTTTCAGGTACATAGGAGCAAAAACAACCACAAGCAAGCGGTCTTAATCCTCGGAAACAAACTTGTAGCGTTAGCGGCAAGGAACAATTTCCGGGTGAGCAGGTAGCAAAAAGATACCACAAGGTGACGCTAGGCAGAAGCACACAGTCGGTTTCTACTGCGCTTTACCGTAGGAGAAAAAAAGCGTTACTAAAGGAATTTGCCTTTGGTGTGGTTTGAGTGCTGCTATAAAACTAAAACCATGGAAAAAAAAGGAGATGATAAAATGGGTAAAATAAAAAAATTAAGGTATACGAACATGATTTTAAGTATGTTTGTTGTTGTCTTTGTAGTCTCGGCTGTCGCTATGATTGGAACCGCAGCCGCATGTCACTATGACTGGGGCGATGCACCGGATCCTTATCCCACGCTGACAGGGAACAATGGTGCCAATCATGGTGATGGCAACTACGGCAGAGGATATTACTTGGGCGATAAATGGGACCATGAGGACGATGGTCAACCAGACTCCGAGGCCACCGGCGATGACAACAGCAGCAATGATGACGAGGATGGTGTTATTTTTGGACCATTAACGGCTGGCAATCTGGCCACGGTGCAGGTGACGGTAATCGCGCCTTTGTCCAAAACGGGATATTTGAATGCGTGGATAGACTTTAACGCAGACGGCGACTGGGCCGACTCAGGCGAGCAGATTTTCACAGACGTGCCGTTGACACCAGAACACAACGAACTGACGTTTGATGTGCCGCAAGGGGCAACTACTGGCACGACATTCGCACGTTTCCGCTTCTGCAGCGGTTCTGGTATGTGTTCGTTCTACGAAGGAAATGCTCCTGATGGCGAAGTTGAAGACTACATGGTGAATATCGAAAACACAGAGATACCTGAATTCTCGACAATCGCACTACCAGTTGCAGCAATACTGGGGCTAATGTTCTTCTTCAACCACCGCAAACGCAGAAGAGACTAAGAAACTGCATGGGGAATTGGACTTTTCCAATCCTTTTATTTTTTCCACCTGAGACCAGAAGAATTAGCTTGAGCACTCTATAAATTCATAAACACGGTTGAATCTGCCATAGCTCATAGTCCTGCACCCCAAAGCTATACAACTACAACCTTTTATTAGAATTAAATACGAGATATAAGTACATGCACGAAAAATTTAGCTGTGTTGTAGTTGACTGGAACTATGCCTATGACCTTTGCCGCGATATAACCGCGAAGATAAATGCAACGGGATTCAAGCCGGAAGTGATAGTAGGAGTAGCAAGAGGCGGCTGGTATTTAGCACGTGTACTCTGCGACTTCTTCTTACTCAAAGATTTACTGAGCTTGAAGATGGAGCACTGGGGCGTAACAGCCACGATTACTGGTGCCGCGGAACTGAAATACGGGTTTGATGATGCGGCAATAGCGAAACTGCAATCGAAACGAGTGCTGATTGCGGATGACGTAACAGATACCGGAGACAGCATAAAATTTGTTGTTGAGCATGTAAAATCATTGGGTGCTGGTGAGGTAAAGACAGCGGCACTGCAGCATAAAACTTCTTCCACGTTCGTGCCCGATTACTACGGCGAGCTTATAAAAGACTGGAAGTGGGTGATATATCCCTGGAGCATCCATGAGGACGTAATGGATCTACTGGAAAAGGTGATTGCAAACACTAATGGTATGGGGCTGGCAGAAATAATAACAGCTATGAAAGATGAGTTTGACCTATACATACCTCATCATCTTCTAAAAGAGGTATTGGCGAATATGGAGTGCCACGCTAAAATAAAACGCAAAGAAGAAGGCGGAAACGTGGTATGGCTGCTGCACTAAACCCTGTACAAATGAGTGCTCATCTATCCACCAAGATAAAGAGTCTTCACTTCGTCATTCGTAAGTAAACTTTTCGCTTTGCCTTCAAACCTGTTCTTACCCATTTCCAGCACGTAACCGCGGTGACTCACGGCTAACGCCATCCGCGCGTTTTGTTCCACGATTATAAGCGAAGTCCCAAGTTCATTGATGTCCACGATTTTTTTGAATACCAACTCGCGGAGTTTCGGCGAAAGCCCACTAGACGGTTCGTCAAGCAACAAGAGCGTGGGCATCAGTATTAGTGCCCTACCTATTGCCACCATCTTCTGCTCGCCACCGCTCATAGTACCTACCTTCTGCTCGCGTTTAGCCTTCAATTCCGGGAATATAGTCAAGACCTCTTCAAGCCCTGCCTCAAATCTATCCCGCTGGATAAAAGCACCCATCTCGAGGTTCTCCCACACCGTAAGCGAAGTAAACACGTTTTGCTCCTGCGGTACATAGCCTATCCCTTTCTTTACTATGTTATCTGGTCGCACCCGAGATATATCGGAGCCATCAAACAGTATCCGCCCGCTTCTCAACTTCACGAGCCCGAAAATGGTCTTCATTAACGTTGATTTGCCCGAACCATTTGGCCCTATTATCGTGACTATCTCGTGCTTGTGTACCTCCAATGATACGCCCTGGATAATATTCACGTCCGTATAGCCAGATACAACGTCTATTAGTTTCAGCATATCCTGAGAGTCCACCTTAAAGTTACTTAATCTGAATAAAACGTTATCAATATACCTCTTGGTTCTCGTATTTTTTATCGTATGCGATGTATATTAGTTCTTGACTAAAACGAAAGAATCTTTTTAATGAAAGGTTTTTTATAAAACGTAGTACAAAAAGGAGTTGAAGATGACAAAAGAAGAAGAGATAACGCTGGGGTTTGTCGTGTCCGAGTTTCATCGGGACATTACGTATCAGATGGAGATACTGGGAAAAGAGCACGCGGAGTTCCTCGGTGCAAAAGTTTCTCGTACCTTATACACACCGGGTACCTTTGACATGCCTTTAGCTGTGAAGGAGATGCTAAACGATGAAGAAGTAGATGCCGTAGTTACCCTGGGTTGTGTAATAGAAGGAGCAACGAAACATGACGAAATAATCGCGGCACAGCTCACGCGGAAGATAATGGACCTTTCCCTGGACTATAAAAAACCGGTGGCTTTGGGCGTATCCGGACCCGGGATGACGCGGTTAGAAGCACAAGAGCGTATAGATTATGCAAAACGGGCGGTGGAAGCAGCAGTAAAGATGGTTAAACGGATGAAGGACTTTAAATAAGCGGTTTTTGTATGGCAGATTTCCGAGGCAGAATCCCCCCCCGTGATCTTTTCGTTGTGGTAAATGCGGAACCACCGTAAGTATTCGTTGATTCTATTTAAATACCGTTTTTGGTATTGTGATGTCCTTGGAGAATCGTATTGCATAATTATCGGACATACCGGAAATGAAATCAACCAATATCTGCGTTTTGTCTGTGCCCGCAGCTATGTAAAAGTCTTTATACGCACTTAAAAACTCGCCGAAGTCGCGATATGACCGAATAAAGTTATTTGTATATGACTCGATCTTAAATTCGTGTTTATCAAACAAATCCGATAGCGATTCGTAAAGATTCTGAATTATTACCCCTACATAGTATTTATAATTGTTTACCTTTTCTGCTTCATAGATGCTTCTCTTTGAGAATTCATTAAACTGCGTTATGAATTCGTAACCTTCCTCTGACACGCCTACTTTTTCGGTACTATCGGTGGTATCTATAATATCATATATTATCCTGTTTAAAAGAGCTCGATTGAATTGGTTTTCGGCATCAGAAGCTGCAATTCCGAGATAGGTTAACGTATCTTCCGGTATTTCCATGGCTTTAACTACTTTCAGCTCGAGTGCATCTTCCATGTCTCTACCTAAAGACGATATTTTATCTGCTACTCTAACAATACAGCCCTCATACGAAGCGGGATGTTTATCTAATTCCTGTAGCTCTTCTAACTTCTCAACTTCCCAGACCGGTTCAATAAACTGTTTATCCTCTAAATCTTCACCGCAATGGCTAACTATTCCATCTCGTACACCAAAGGTTAATTTTAAGCCATCGCCTCGTTCTGACACATAATCTACCGCGCGAAGGCTATTAAGTTCATGATGAAAACCGTGCATTACCGTGGATTCTTTTTTTACTAGCTCGTCTAATATCTCTTCGCCCGCATGCCCAAATGGTGCATGTCCCACGTCATGGCCCAATGCAATTGCCTGTACCATCTCTAGATCTAATTCCCAGCCCTTACCGATTAAGCCTTTAGAAATCGTGGTTGAGTTAGTGAATACATGAAATGCGTGTTCGATTCTGGTACAAATATGGTCGTTATCCGGCGCAAAAAAGACCTGTGTCTTCCTTTTTAATCGCCTGAACGGTAAGGAATGTATAATCGCTGTTTGGTCACGGAAGAATATACCACGCACATCTTCTGCTTTTGGTTTAAACCGCTTCTTATAGACTTCATCAGGAAGCACATTTCGCTTCATATTATTTTTCCTTGTAGCAACGCCTTCATTTGCGCCACACACTATAAACAAAAAGTACTTTTGAACCGGGTTTTAATTCCTGTTGCATAAGCCCGAACAGGCTATAAGGTTTAAGGCGCAAAAAGCTGACTTATCTTATCCACATTTTGCGTCTTCGCAAATATGGTCACGAGGTCATGTAGTTCGAATATCGTATCGCCCATTGGCAGTACTATCTCACCATTTCGCTCTATCGCAACTACTATCCCCTGCTTAATTCGCAACTTCGACAGCTTCTTACCCACGGTTCTGGATCTATCCGTGACAACCACCTCAAATATCTCCGCCTTTCCGCCACTTACCGTAAGGAAATCTTTTATCTTCGGTCGTTTCACCGAAAAATACAGATGACTCGCAACGGTCATATCCGGATTTTCAAACAGATAGATGCCCGCCTCCTTGAACATCTCTACATGCTCTTCCTGGTTTACTACCGCAACCGCCTTCTTCGTGCCCAGCCCCTTCGCCGTTAGTGCCATCATCAAATTCGCAGCGTCGTCAGAAGTAGTGGCAATAAGCGCGTGCGCTCGGCTCGCTTCTGCTTCTTCCAGGGTTGACTTCTCGGTGGCATCGCCGGCTATCGTTAGAACATCGTATTTTGACGCTACCTCGCGGCATCTCTTCTCGTCCTCGTCTATGACAACCACGTCATTCTTATCTTTCGATGCTATATTAACTAAGTTTTTGCCTATTCCTCCTAACCCTACTATTATCAGATACATTACTCTGTTAAGGTTACTATATCTTCTTTATAAACTTTCCTCTTCCACTACACGCAACCCGGCTAATAACGCTTCTTCTATATTGGCTACATTTTCACCGCCACCTTGTGCTATCTCAGGCGTGCCCCCACCGCCGCCATCAAGCACTTCACAGACTCGTTTCACCACCACGGACGCGCCTATACGTGCTTTATGAATAGCGGGAACCGAGGATACGACCGATACATGTTTATCCTGTTTGCTCATCAATATCGTTAAGAACTCCGCTTCTGCAAGCTGAGCCGCTATTTTCATCAGCCCTTTCTTATCGGCGTCCGGCAAAACATCGGCAATCACATTCATACCGTTTATAACTGTTGCACGTCCTTTCAACCACCCCACACGTAACTCCGCTAGCTCCTCGCGCAACCTCTCGTTATCCTTCTTTAACTGTTTCCACTCGTCAAAGAACCGCGCCACAGTTGCCGGTAACTTTTCTTGCGGTACCCTCAAAATCGCAGCCGATTTACTTATCAGCTCTTCGCGTGCTTGTATCGCTCTAACTGCAGCTTCTCCCGCTGAATACCACAAACGCTCGATACCATCCTGTATTCGCTCGGTACGCAATATTTTTATCGGCCCAACCTCACCCGTCTTTGAACAGTGCGTCCCCGCACATGCTTGCACGTCCTCACCCGCACCTATTTGCACAATCCTTATCTCTTTACTCGCAGGCACGCCACCTTGATAAAGGCAAAAGCCATATTTCTTCTCCGCCTCGTTTTTTTCTTCTATATGCACGCCAATTACCTCATCACGCATGACCATTTTATTAGCGAGCATTTCTATCTCACTTCTTTCTTCGCGGGATATTCTTTTGAAATGCGTTATATCAATCCGAGACCTATCTACTCCTTTTTGCGCACCCGCTTGCCATACATGACCACCCAATACAGTTCGTGCTGCCCATAGCACGATATGTGTAGCGGTATGATGCCGAACATGTGCCATCCGCCTCTGGTAATCTATTCTTCCGCGCACTGAAGCACCTTTATCAATGCTATTTGCCGCTCCTGCGACCTTATGCAGGATCACACCGTCCACACTCAAGACATCTTCTACTCTTAGCTCGGTACCGTCAGTCCCCGCGAAAGTAGTCAGAACTCCAGTATCCGCGGGTTGTCCACCACCTTCGGGATAAAATAGCGTTTTGTCCAGCACGATAAAGTCATCAAAAGTATCCAGAACGGTAGCTTCAAATTCGGTCTCGGTGGGTTTATCATAATACAATTTCAACGTCTTCGGTAACGTTTTCGTCCGCTCTTTCTGGCTCACCACAACCGGATCTACCTCGCCCTTCTTCTCCTCTGCGTGCATCTTTGCAACTTGCGAATAGAAGTCATCCGGTATATCAACCGCTACGCCATCACCTGACTCGGATGCAATCTCAACTACAACTTCCGGTGGTATGCCATGAGTGTCATATATATTTATCGAGGCATCAAGAGGCATTTTGCCTATTGCTCTATACTCCTTTAGCTTTTGCTTCGCGATCCTTTCGCCTTTTATCAGTGTCTCCTCGTACCGGTTTTTCTCCAATGATAGAATTTCGCTGATTCTATCAACATACTGTTCTAGCTCAGGGAACGAATTGTGTAATAACTTTATATGCGAAATGACGAGTTCTTCAAGAGGCGTATCAATTGTTAATGTTTTCAACATCCTGAAAGATCGCCGTATAACCAGCCTTGCCAGATACCCCTCCTTCGCGTTTGATGGTACGATACCATCTGCAATCATGAAAGCTAAGCATCTCGTGTGGTCTGCAACAGCATAAACGGACTCTATCGGTTCTATTACGGTTTTAACGAAGTCGGGGGTCATGTTCAACTTCTTCGCTATCTCTTTCTTCTTCATAACTCCAGACAAACGCGCTATATCCATTAACTGTTCCCTGTGAGTTTCCAGCGGATGCTCACGGCCGGCAAGGGTCAGCAACTCGTGTATCATTTCCGGGAATATTGCATCATACACCGTGGGTGTGCCTTTTGATGCCCATACAAATCGTTCCAGGCCGTAGCCCGTGTCCACGATGTAGGTCTCCATTTTCTTGTACCATTGCCCTTCTATGTTCGTCTCACCACCGTTTTGTGTGAGTTCTAAGTCCATAAAGACGAGAGTCGCGAGTTCCAAGCCGCCGGTAACCACTTCAAGGCACGGTCCTGCGTTTCCGCCGCCCATCCACGGCGCTTCTTTATACGTTACACGGTCCATGTCCACACCCAGTTGCTTTAGATATTCATCGCAGTACCGCACGGTATCGTTCTTCCAGTAAAGCTCTTCCACACCGCGTTTATTGAATGCGTGATGACCCATCATCTCGAATGTTGTTAGATGACGACCGCTCTTACCTATTGATTCGAGGTCTTCGAGTCGAATACAAGGTTGTGAAATGACGAGCGGGTTCGCAGGTGGTGGTACTTTGCCGGAGGTAACAAACGGCTGGAAATTCGATATTGATGCGATGTTCAGGTAGAGGTCGTCTCGCCACCGTGCTACTACGGGATACCTTTTCAGGCGCGTGTGCCCGTGCGATTCGAAGAACGCGAGAAAAGATTCGCGTATTTCGTCCGCGGTCTTCTCTTTAAAAATCGGCTTGCCGATAAACGAGTAAGTTTCACAGGGCGCATCACCACAGATCTCCCGGTCTGGGTCGCGAGACCAGAAGCCCGAGCCGCATTTCTTGCAGTCCTTCCGTACGAATCCGTTCTCCTCGAAGTACTCGATGCGATATTCACTTTTGTCCATATTTACTTAAGATGCAGATGAGAGTAAAAATAGTTGTGCAAAAGTAGTTGCGTCAAGGTTATAGATTGAAGCGGGAAAAGTGAGTAAGACGAACTGAAACTTTTTTTGCTTCGCAAAAAACCTTTACTAAAAATGCTTACGCCATTTTACTTCGCAAAAACAGGCCAAAAAAGCGAATTCTGTTGAATACGTAGGAACTCCTTGATAAGCTCGCAGATAAGATTGAAGAAGTTTACAATGACCGAGAAAATGTTAAGGTGCCTAAGAATGAAAAAGAAGATCGTGCTTATAATAATTCTAACCTATTAAAATCGTAATAACAAAAATCCCTATAAGCGCAACGGGAATCAAAATCATCCCGGTGAATGCTTTTTTCGTTATAGTACGGAGCCCGTCCCGGTTTTTCCAGTCACCACGGTGCATTAAAATTACGCTCTTTGCCGTATAGAACATGGGAAAGGTTAAAAGCAGGAGACTATAGTAAGGGACACCGAGCCATAGAAGTGGAATGAAAGCAGCCCATGAACAGAGCGTCAGGGGCAGGCAAAGTTTTGCCGTTAGCTCCTTACCCAATCGAATAGCCAGCGTATTACGGTTTATCAGGCTGTCGTACTCGAAATCCGGTAGTTCACGTGTCAATTTCAGCTTGAACGCATCTATCATCCAGGGTAAGGCAACTATAGTTGGGAGCCAGCTCACCTGGTGCGCCTGCAAATAATAACCGCTGAAGACCGTTAGCCATGCTACACCGATAGTTAAAGCTAATTCGCCCAAGCAGTGATAAGATAGCCGCGGTCCCCGTGAATATGAATATGCAATGATTATACCCACGAGCCCGAGTGGCATCGTCAGTGGTCCGGTGTTGAGCGGCAGCCATAACAGCACACTTAAAGGTAATGCTACCAATACGCATAGATAAGCACCAGTTACTGCATGCTTCACCGATATTAGCCCGTTCTCAAGTGCGTTGAACCTTCCGCTGACCGCGGTAGAATGAAGCGAGTTTGCACCTTCTACCTGAAAAATCACCCCTTTTTGTTTCAAATCTGCATATACGCTGCACGCATTGAGCACGAAACAGAAATTCGTTAGCAAGAATACCGCAATAAATGAGACTGCGAGTACAGGCATGTCAATGACGTACCCTTCATGCCAGGCTAAGACGGCTCCTAAGAGAAACGGAATCAGGGTGGTTGTGAATTTTGGGAAGCCCGATAGCTCTACCCAGCCGGCTAATGTATTTCGGGTCATCTTCTTTTGTGTTATGAACTTATGTGGGATACTGGAATAAAAAACAAGAAAGGAACTCAAATGTTCATAAAATCGCCTCAAGTTTCCATTTACAGATGCCTTGCTTCCAATGTCCCTCTATCATCAAAAAGAAATCCTGGACGCCCACTTTAGCAAATTCATAATCCTTCAAACATTCCCTCACTTTCATTAAAGTCATTCTGCTGACGTCTATCTCGCAGTTAAGATGTTTTGATGCTTGCAGTGGAAGCTTTTCCCTACCGGCATCGCTAATAACCCATAACGTACTTCCTTCTTGTTTAAACTTAATCGTTGGCCCTCCAGATGCCGTCATTCTAAGAATGTATTCTGAGAATATATCTGGAGAAACAGAGAATTCCCAAGCTTCGCTTGGCAAAGGAAGCCACGTCCCATCTCCTACCTTCGCATTGATTTCCTCACTCTCATGGTAAAACTTACTTTGAAGGAATCTTATGCCAGATTCCATAATCTCTAAAGAAACCATGTCTGTGTCTTTCTTTGGTTGTTCACGCCCCCCTCTCTTTGAAAATGGAGCAAGTATTTTAGAAAAATCGTTTTTAGAAACTGTAAACTGGATGCTTGCCTGTTCTTTAGTAGGGGATACAGAAAAGTCAAATAAATTTCTATCAAGAGTTCGGATAGACAGTTCAAACGAAGATTTAGGGCTCATCCCTCCAAAAGTGATAGTACTGTTTACTATAATTACTGAAACATCATCCTCTGCAAAGTTCAAGCACAAAGAGTATAAACGCGCTAAGTATGCTCGCTTGATCCCCACACTTTTAATCGGTTCGCTCATTATATCCCCACTGGTCGTACTTTACATTCACTTAAGAAATCTGCATCCTTTATGTCTTCAATAAGCTTGAACCCGAATTCCGGCATTGATTTTATAGGGTGCAGCGTTCCTTCAACACCTAACTTTGTGTATATCTTTGAAATGCCACCCAAGTCCTTAAATTTAGGGGGAATTGATTTGCCAGGTTCGATTAATGCAAAAACACGGGGATCATTTCCATTCTCAACCTCGTATACGCGAGCATTTTTCCTACGAGGGACATCCCAGATTGGATCGAATAAGTTGCTTTTCGCCTTTAAAACCCCCTCAAAAAAGTTCACCCTATTGTAGGTGCCTTCTCTATTCAAAGAAACTGAATTATTTGGGAACATTTCAATAGGTCTGCCGGTGGGTCCCCCAAACGAAAGAATTCTTTGCTCAAATTTAAGCATCTTACAGTAAGAAACAAGGGTTGGTTCACTAATTGTTGATTGAGTTCGCTCTTTATAAAACTTCATTGCATCCGAAGTCCCAAGACTACCCTTTTCCCAAACTAAGCTATATAGGACATCTATCCTATCCTCTTTTGTTCTTGTATCAGTTTTTCCTAAAGCATTTTTTGCTAAAGTTTCAAAATCAACTACATCCTCTTCGAGTCGAGAGCCTTCAAATAGACCCCTCAACCTTTCAATGCATGATAGCACTTGGTGGTAATTATGACCATCAAAAAACATTTGAATAGCAGTCATACTAATCTCTATCGCAATGTCGGAATTACCCTTGCGAAGAAGTTCTAGAAGAAGTCTAGTTGTATCATATCCTAGTTCGTTCGCTTTTTTCCGTTTTTTTGTCCCCTCAGCCATTTTATGTATGGATACTGCATACCATGAGGTTTCAGTGCATTTACGAATTAAGTCATTTCCATTAGCTGTATTTATGGACAATGTGCTCACCCTCCTTCTCACCCTCCTTGAAACCCACTGATGAAATATAGGTTAGCTCAGTTCTTGTTCCTAAACGTTGGAATCGAGTTTTCTTAGCGCTTAAACCTTTTCTAGCGCCATATTTACCCGTCCACACTCAAGACATCTTCTACTCTTAGCTCGGTACCGTCAGTCCCCGCGAAAGTAGTCAGAACTCCAGTATCCGCGGGTTGTCCACCACCTTCGGGATAAAATAGCGTTTTGTCCAGCACGATAAAGTCATCAAAAGTATCCAGAACGGTAGCTTCAAATTCGGTCTCGGTGGGTTTATCATAATACAATTTCAACGTCTTCGGTAACGTTTTCGTCCGCTCTTTCTGGCTCACCACAACCGGATCTACCTCGCCCTTCTTCTCCTCTGCGTGCATCTTTGCAACTTGCGAATAGAAGTCATCCGGTATATCAACCGCTACGCCATCACCTGACTCGGATGCAATCTCAACTACAACTTCCGGTGGTATGCCATGAGTGTCATATATATTTATCGAGGCATCAAGAGGCATTTTGCCTATTGCTCTATACTCCTTTAGCTTTTGCTTCGCGATCCTTTCGCCTTTTATCAGTGTCTCCTCGTACCGGTTTTTCTCCAATGATAGAATTTCGCTGATTCTATCAACATACTGTTCTAGCTCAGGGAACGAATTGTGTAATAACTTTATATGCGAAATGACGAGTTCTTCAAGAGGCGTATCAATTGTTAATGTTTTCAACATCCTGAAAGATCGCCGTATAACCAGCCTTGCCAGATACCCCTCCTTCGCGTTTGATGGTACGATACCATCTGCAATCATGAAAGCTAAGCATCTCGTGTGGTCTGCAACAGCATAAACGGACTCTATCGGTTCTATTACGGTTTTAACGAAGTCGGGGGTCATGTTCAACTTCTTCGCTATCTCTTTCTTCTTCATAACTCCAGACAAACGCGCTATATCCATTAACTGTTCCCTGTGAGTTTCCAGCGGATGCTCACGGCCGGCAAGGGTCAGCAACTCGTGTATCATTTCCGGGAATATTGCATCATACACCGTGGGTGTGCCTTTTGATGCCCATACAAATCGTTCCAGGCCGTAGCCCGTGTCCACGATGTAGGTCTCCATTTTCTTGTACCATTGCCCTTCTATGTTCGTCTCACCACCGTTTTGTGTGAGTTCTAAGTCCATAAAGACGAGAGTCGCGAGTTCCAAGCCGCCGGTAACCACTTCAAGGCACGGTCCTGCGTTTCCGCCGCCCATCCACGGCGCTTCTTTATACGTTACACGGTCCATGTCCACACCCAGTTGCTTTAGATATTCATCGCAGTACCGCACGGTATCGTTCTTCCAGTAAAGCTCTTCCACACCGCGTTTATTGAATGCGTGATGACCCATCATCTCGAATGTTGTTAGATGACGACCGCTCTTACCTATTGATTCGAGGTCTTCGAGTCGAATACAAGGTTGTGAAATGACGAGCGGGTTCGCAGGTGGTGGTACTTTGCCGGAGGTAACAAACGGCTGGAAATTCGATATTGATGCGATGTTCAGGTAGAGGTCGTCTCGCCACCGTGCTACTACGGGATACCTTTTCAGGCGCGTGTGCCCGTGCGATTCGAAGAACGCGAGAAAAGATTCGCGTATTTCGTCCGCGGTCTTCTCTTTAAAAATCGGCTTGCCGATAAACGAGTAAGTTTCACAGGGCGCATCACCACAGATCTCCCGGTCTGGGTCGCGAGACCAGAAGCCCGAGCCGCATTTCTTGCAGTCCTTCCGTACGAATCCGTTCTCCTCGAAGTACTCGATGCGATATTCACTTTTGTCCATATTTACTTAAGATGCAGATGAGAGTAAAAATAGTTGTGCAAAAGTAGTTGCGTCAAGGTTATAGATTGAAGCGGGAAAAGTGAGTAAGACGAACTGAAACTTTTTTTGCTTCGCAAAAAACCTTTACTAAAAATGCTTACGCCATTTTACTTCGCAAAAACAGGCCAAAAAAGCGAATTCTGTTGAATACGTAGGAACTCCTTGATAAGCTCGCAGATAAGATTGAAGAAGTTTACAATGACCGAGAAAATGTTAAGGTGCCTAAGAATGAAAAAGAAGATCGTGCTTATAATAATTCTAACCTATTAAAATCGTAATAACAAAAATCCCTATAAGCGCAACGGGAATCAAAATCATCCCGGTGAATGCTTTTTTCGTTATAGTACGGAGCCCGTCCCGGTTTTTCCAGTCACCACGGTGCATTAAAATTACGCTCTTTGCCGTATAGAACATGGGAAAGGTTAAAAGCAGGAGACTATAGTAAGGGACACCGAGCCATAGAAGTGGAATGAAAGCAGCCCATGAACAGAGCGTCAGGGGCAGGCAAAGTTTTGCCGTTAGCTCCTTACCCAATCGAATAGCCAGCGTATTACGGTTTATCAGGCTGTCGTACTCGAAATCCGGTAGTTCACGTGTCAATTTCAGCTTGAACGCATCTATCATCCAGGGTAAGGCAACTATAGTTGGGAGCCAGCTCACCTGGTGCGCCTGCAAATAATAACCGCTGAAGACCGTTAGCCATGCTACACCGATAGTTAAAGCTAATTCGCCCAAGCAGTGATAAGATAGCCGCGGTCCCCGTGAATATGAATATGCAATGATTATACCCACGAGCCCGAGTGGCATCGTCAGTGGTCCGGTGTTGAGCGGCAGCCATAACAGCACACTTAAAGGTAATGCTACCAATACGCATAGATAAGCACCAGTTACTGCATGCTTCACCGATATTAGCCCGTTCTCAAGTGCGTTGAACCTTCCGCTGACCGCGGTAGAATGAAGCGAGTTTGCACCTTCTACCTGAAAAATCACCCCTTTTTGTTTCAAATCTGCATATACGCTGCACGCATTGAGCACGAAACAGAAATTCGTTAGCAAGAATACCGCAATAAATGAGACTGCGAGTACAGGCATGTCAATGACGTACCCTTCATGCCAGGCTAAGACGGCTCCTAAGAGAAACGGAATCAGGGTGGTTGTGAATTTTGGGAAGCCCGATAGCTCTACCCAGCCGGCTAATGTATTTCGGGTCATCTTCTTTTGTGTTATGAACTTATGTGGGATACTGGAATAAAAAACAAGAAAGGAACTCAAATGTTCATAAAATCGCCTCAAGTTTCCATTTACAGATGCCTTGCTTCCAATGTCCCTCTATCATCAAAAAGAAATCCTGGACGCCCACTTTAGCAAATTCATAATCCTTCAAACATTCCCTCACTTTCATTAAAGTCATTCTGCTGACGTCTATCTCGCAGTTAAGATGTTTTGATGCTTGCAGTGGAAGCTTTTCCCTACCGGCATCGCTAATAACCCATAACGTACTTCCTTCTTGTTTAAACTTAATCGTTGGCCCTCCAGATGCCGTCATTCTAAGAATGTATTCTGAGAATATATCTGGAGAAACAGAGAATTCCCAAGCTTCGCTTGGCAAAGGAAGCCACGTCCCATCTCCTACCTTCGCATTGATTTCCTCACTCTCATGGTAAAACTTACTTTGAAGGAATCTTATGCCAGATTCCATAATCTCTAAAGAAACCATGTCTGTGTCTTTCTTTGGTTGTTCACGCCCCCCTCTCTTTGAAAATGGAGCAAGTATTTTAGAAAAATCGTTTTTAGAAACTGTAAACTGGATGCTTGCCTGTTCTTTAGTAGGGGATACAGAAAAGTCAAATAAATTTCTATCAAGAGTTCGGATAGACAGTTCAAACGAAGATTTAGGGCTCATCCCTCCAAAAGTGATAGTACTGTTTACTATAATTACTGAAACATCATCCTCTGCAAAGTTCAAGCACAAAGAGTATAAACGCGCTAAGTATGCTCGCTTGATCCCCACACTTTTAATCGGTTCGCTCATTATATCCCCACTGGTCGTACTTTACATTCACTTAAGAAATCTGCATCCTTTATGTCTTCAATAAGCTTGAACCCGAATTCCGGCATTGATTTTATAGGGTGCAGCGTTCCTTCAACACCTAACTTTGTGTATATCTTTGAAATGCCACCCAAGTCCTTAAATTTAGGGGGAATTGATTTGCCAGGTTCGATTAATGCAAAAACACGGGGATCATTTCCATTCTCAACCTCGTATACGCGAGCATTTTTCCTACGAGGGACATCCCAGATTGGATCGAATAAGTTGCTTTTCGCCTTTAAAACCCCCTCAAAAAAGTTCACCCTATTGTAGGTGCCTTCTCTATTCAAAGAAACTGAATTATTTGGGAACATTTCAATAGGTCTGCCGGTGGGTCCCCCAAACGAAAGAATTCTTTGCTCAAATTTAAGCATCTTACAGTAAGAAACAAGGGTTGGTTCACTAATTGTTGATTGAGTTCGCTCTTTATAAAACTTCATTGCATCCGAAGTCCCAAGACTACCCTTTTCCCAAACTAAGCTATATAGGACATCTATCCTATCCTCTTTTGTTCTTGTATCAGTTTTTCCTAAAGCATTTTTTGCTAAAGTTTCAAAATCAACTACATCCTCTTCGAGTCGAGAGCCTTCAAATAGACCCCTCAACCTTTCAATGCATGATAGCACTTGGTGGTAATTATGACCATCAAAAAACATTTGAATAGCAGTCATACTAATCTCTATCGCAATGTCGGAATTACCCTTGCGAAGAAGTTCTAGAAGAAGTCTAGTTGTATCATATCCTAGTTCGTTCGCTTTTTTCCGTTTTTTTGTCCCCTCAGCCATTTTATGTATGGATACTGCATACCATGAGGTTTCAGTGCATTTACGAATTAAGTCATTTCCATTAGCTGTATTTATGGACAATGTGCTCACCCTCCTTCTCACCCTCCTTGAAACCCACTGATGAAATATAGGTTGGCTCAGTTCTTGTTCCTAAACGTTGGAATCGAGTTTTCTTAGCGCTTAAACCTTTTCTAGCGCCATATTTACCCGTTCTGCCGCATACTTCTACCACGATCTTTCTATCCTGCGGATCCAGGCATGAATAATCATACCCTTCTCCTCGTCTTGGGACTGCCATCCATGATTTGATGGACATAACATTCGAGAAGAAGAGAAAAGCTATACAGATTCCACCATTTTCCACTACTTTTGGAGGTTCCCAGGTACATTCACCGATCGGGCATGAAATATTACCCTCTTCACAGCCTTTTGTGTTGTTATCCCCGAAAACTCTCTCAGTTGTCAGCACAAATTTGAAATTTGCGTTGCCTGTGCAAAGATGTAACTCGTTGAGAAGCACTATTGCATATGCTTCAGGAATTCCGATGCTAACAAATCGGTCAATAGAGCAGTCCCGCGTTATATCCTTTTGCACGAATTCCCCTTGCATTATTTCCCCTCCAAAGTAGATAAATTATTTACAATTATGATGGACATGTGTCTTCCTGCAAGTAGGGGTATATGCAAAACAGTATTATGGCTACCAACCATATATTTTGGTAACGCTCATTTATCATAATTCAACACTTCAAATTTAGAAGTATAAAAAGATTTCTTCGTTAACTTAACTTTCGCCCATAGCGATACTTTACCTCAATGTGCATATGGCATAGCAATCATTTCTTCGCCTTTTTGCTAAAAAGGGCTTTCTCAATGTTTTTTTTGCTCTTTCTTCTTGCATCCCGACTGCGGAGGTTCCTTCCCCCGCGCTCACACAACTTTTTTTATATGCACGTGATTTTATTTAGATAACAAATGTCGGAAAATGATGAGTTCGATGACCTGATTCAGGAGATAGAAGGCAAGATACAGAAAGACGAGTCGGAAATATACACAGAACGGACACGCGAAGAGGCGTACAACCCGAAAAACGCTGGCGAGTTGAAAGAGCCCAGTGCTGTCGGCAGAATAAGAGGTCCCTGTGGTGATACTGTACAGATACATCTTAGAATCGAAGGCGATGTGATTAGCGATACCAAATTCATAACCGATGGTTGCGGTCCGTCAATCGCATGTGGAAGCGTAGTCACCGAACTCGTGAAGGGTAAAACGGTAGAAGAAGCGGAAAAAGTCACCCCGGAAGATATTTTAGCGGTTTTAGGTGATTTACCCGAGGACAATCTGCATTGCCCTGTACTCGCTATAAATACGTTAAAAGCGGCACTTGAGGATTACCGGAATACCCGTTCTTTCCGTAACCAGTCTATATCCGAGTGATACAAATCCCGTATATCTGTAAGTCCCAGGCTAAGCATAGCTAATCGTCCAATACCGAGACCCCAGGCTAAAACCGGGTACTTAAGACCCACCGGATTCGTCACCTCTTCTCGGAACACACCCGCACCGCCTAATTCCATCCATCCTCGCTCTTGCATGTACACTTCCACCTCCACGGATGGCTCGGTATAAGGGAAATACCCGGGTCGAAATCGTATCGAAGGAAAACCCATCTTACGGTAGAATGTTGCGAGACTGCCTAACAAGTTGCTGAATGTCACGCCCTTGTCCATAACTATTCCCTCTAACTGATCGAATTCCGGGAGGTGTGTCGGATCAATCGTCTCGCGCCGATACACACGGTCAATGCTGAAGACCTTCACTGGCGGTTCGGGATGCGAAGCCAGATATTTTAACGTAACCGCTGTGGTGTGTGTCCTCAACAGTAGCTCCTCGCCTAACTCTTTTCGCCATTCACCGTCCCAACCAGTGGAATTTATCGGGCCACCGTGCTCGTGCATCTCTTTTACGTTCTTTATCAATTCCTCTGGTGCTTCTATCGGCTTTCGCGTTGCCAGATAGAACGTATCCTGCATCTCACGTGCCGGATGGTCTTGAGGTACGAATAGCGCATCGAAATTCCAGAACGCACTCTGGATAAGTTCGCCTTTTAGTTCGGAGAATCCCATATCCGTAAATATCCGACGCATACGGTCTAAAATACGTTGATATGGGTGTATCTTCGCTGCGAATACTTCTTTTGACGATATGTCCACTGCATAGCGTTTGAATTTATGCTCTTTCCAGGACCCGGTTCTTATGAGTTCCGGTGTGAGCTGTGCTATCTCTTCCTCAATCGAGACACCACGCGACAAAAGGTCGTTGCCTGACTCGGTAATCGCTATTTTTCGTGCTACACGTGTGTATTTCTCTAATAATTTCCGCGACATCAGTTGTGTCAAGAAGTTGTTCAATTCTTTTTCGTTTTGTTCTTCTACGGGAATACTTTTAGTCACCCGTTCTCTCAGCAGTGTCCATTCGGATTCGCCTTCCGCAAGATTAATCAGTAATAGCTCGTCAATACATGACTCAGCCCCTGCTCCGGCCACCGGTATCAAAAGATTTTCGTCTGCGTGTCGTTCCATCCTTGCCCAGTGCTTCTTCAGTAGCCAATTTATTGCGATATTCGCTGTTTTACCAAACTCGGTTTTCAAATCTTCAATGGTTGCTTCTTTTCGATCTACCAAAAAAGCCAGTACTCTCCGCTCCGGCAAGCCTTCCGAGGCATAACCCTTTCCTTCTTCGGTCAGATGATAAAAGTTCTTTTGCCTCTCTTTCACTTTGCAAAGGCCATGTTGAGCGAGCATAAAAGCTGTTTGCATCACGGCATCTTCGTTTATACCGGTATTTTTCGATAACGCGCTCGGGTCACACTCTTTCTTTTCCGCTTTGAGAGCAAGCAGGACTCGTTTTTCGGATGCCGTCAGTGCCGCATCAGTTGCAGTTGCATTTGTTCCGCTCATTTTTCGTCTTGGCTAAACGTTTAGTAGTAGTTGTATCTTATATTATTTTGCTCGGGATAAAAGATTGATGTAAAAACGAATTCAAAAAGACAGGAGCAAATGGCTCTGAAACAAGTGGGAAGCTATAGAATTTGAGTATCTGAGACGAAATGGACAGAAGGTGACCGAACATGCCAATAGATATAGAAAAAGTTGTACAGACACTTAAAAATCAGTATCAAGACAAGGCATCAACATTGATGGATGTCGCCACAACGAGAAAAGACCCGTTTTTAATTTTAATTTCTTGTCTTTTGAGCCTCAGAACAAAAGACGAAGTGACCGCCGAAGCCTCAAAACGGTTATTCCGATTGGCGAACACGCCGGAACAGATGTTACGTCTGAAAAACGAAGAGATAGAGACCGCAATCTATCCTGTTGGGTTTTACCGCAGAAAGACGCAGCAAATTATTGGCATCTGTCATGTTTTAATCGAGAACTATGGTTCAAGCGTCCCCGACAGCATAGAAGAGCTCTTGAAACTCAAGGGTGTTGGCAGGAAGACCGCAAATATAGTTATCACTCTGGGTTATAACAAACCCGGAATCGCCGTTGATACGCACGTTCATCGTATATCCAATCGCCTGGGGCTCGTGGCGACTAAAGACCCCTATCAAACAGAGTTCGCATTACGGAAAACACTACCAAAACGGTACTGGATATGCCTTAATGAACTTCTCGTCAAGCATGGCAAGACGATATGCACGCCGATAAGCCCCAAATGCAGCATCTGCCCGATTACTGAATACTGCAGCCGGGTTGGCGTAAAACGGTCAAGATAAAAAGTTAGATACAAGATGCAAGATACCCGTCAAACGGGTATCCCGCATCATTTTATTGTCAACCTTTCCACCGCTTCTAACGTAGGAAACACATTTTCATGTCTTCTTCTGCTTATGTGCAATGCCGCACAGGCATTAGCAAACCGCAAACACTCTTCCACTTGTTTTCCTGCTAAGACTGCGTATATAAAGCCTGCGTTAAAGACATCTCCCGCACCCGTAGGACTTATTGGCTTCACATTAAACGAAGGGCAGTTCAGCACAAAATCCTTACTTACCCACGCAGAGCCGTTTGCACCTCGATGCACAATCACGTTTTTGCAGCCTTTAGCCAGTAATTTCTGCGCACCTTCTTCATATGTACTCGTGACCAACCCTTCTATCTCCGCTTCGTTAACAAAAAGGAAATCTGTAGCCGGCAGGAACTCAAACACCGTTTGCTTTGCACCCGCAGTCCAGCCGAGATAAGCACTCCAGCCGATGTCCACACCCGTATAAACACCTTCTGCTGCTTTCGCA
>QENJ01000043.1 GCA_013374505.1 Candidatus Methanophagaceae archaeon | reverse complement strand
GGTAGGTAAAGATGTAGCAACAGTTGTGAAAGACAGACATGACACGATAAAAGCGTTCCTGATAATAATAAAAGTACCGGAAGCAATAGCGAATAAAGATGCGTGCATAATCGAGCATGAATTGGAGTCGAAAACCATAGTGCAACTGAAGAGTTTTGTGAACTTTGTGAAATCCGCGCCTGATTATCCGCAATGGCTCGAGCATTTTGAGATCTACTGTAAGACTGGAAAACATCCCTGCGAAGAAAAGAAGGGAAAGAATATCGGTTCTTCAACAAAACCCAAACTTTTTTAGGTTTTTAGGGCATACCCAAACTTTTTTAGGGCACACTATTTATGTACCTAACGCCCATATATCCTATTACATTTAGGGCAACCTAAATCGAATGTATGGAGAAAATATAAATGGACGAAATGGGGATAACGAGGGTGATGAAGGAGCTTGCGAGGCTACTTCAAGATATATCAATTACAGAAGCGGAAGAAGGTGGAAGGGACGAACGGATTGAAGCGATAAAACGTGAGTTGGGCTCGTGGTTTATTGACGGCTATACCCTCTATCAGGCGTCATAATCCTGAAACGGATTGTAGGAGGTAAAGAATAGTAATGGAAAACGGAAATGGGAAGAGGCGGATATGGGAATTCAAGTCATATACAATCAATCGAATCCTTGGGTTGTGTTTCGATGAGAGTGGGCTTAAGAGATTATTTAAGGAATTGAAACTGAACTATACCCCTCAAGGTTCTGCATTGCCTGAAATGTATCAGCAACTGGCGCAGATATGCAGAACGCAGAGTTCGCACGCGAAACGGGTAGAAAAAATACTGGAGAAGCAGTTCGCACCACATAAAAAAGATTTAGCGACTTTAGACTTGCAAAAGCTATATGCGTTTTTAGCAGGTGAGAACAGAACAGCCTTTAAAGGCATCCCGATCGCGGCTATTATCTGGTTTGGAGCACGAAATGGCGATACGAATCGCGATAAAGACGGGAACTTTAACGAAAGCGGAGAACTTGAGACAACAATTTCCATGACTCTTCAGTTGCGGGAATATCAAGCGCTGCGGTTTCACGATGAGCTTATCCAGAACTTACCTGAATCTATTGACAAAGCAGAGGATATAATTAAGGTTTTAAATGATGCTCGGGACTCGAATGTGAAGTTGCAACGCAGATGTGAGCGGTTGGAACAGAAAAAGGAAGAGCTGATTTCAGAGCGTGAGACAATAAAAAGCGATAAAATCGGGCTGGTTCATGATTTGGACGACCAAAAGCGATTGAATGACCAGTTAGTAAGAAGGGTAGAGGGGCTGGGTGGCGAAACAACGTTTGAAGATCTTAACGCTATGAAAACAGAAATAGAGTTCTTTAGAGAAGAAATAAAGAGGTTGAACAAGGAAAACGCAGAATTGATGAAGCTATACGTATCAGAATCCGATTACATGCTGAGTGGCCGGGCAAATACCGGGATGGAGGCACAGCTCGCGTGTTCTGGTCGTAATTGTAATCCCTTAGAAGTGGAGACTCAGCTTAATGACGTGAGTGTGGCTTATGTTGGCGGGGTGGAGTCACTTGAGTCGAGCTACAAGGATCTGGCACAATCTTTTGGTTGCCCTTTCTGTTACCACGGCGGGCACTGTGAGAGGGGAAAACGGGAGATAGAAGGCATTGTGGAAAGAAATGATGTGATATTTTGTCCTGTGGACATAAACAGCCATAACGCCTGCCGGATGGTTAAAGAGGCATGCAAACTGCGGAACAAGTCCTGTTATTTCCTGCGCAGTTCGGGTTTGAGTGCGTTTAAGAAGTCTCTGATGACTTTAGCTGTGGAGGGTTAGGGCGGGAAGGAGCGAAAACTAAAATTATGGTATGCGATTGTGGGTGCGATGGGAAATGCAAAAAGTGCCGCTGCAAGCAAAAGTTGTCCGAAGACGAGGTGGACGAAGGCCCGAATGTAAAAGGTGACTTTTGCCAGAGCTAAGGGCGTATGTTCTCCAACTAAGATCCAAAGCTCGGGTTTCATCGTAAAACCTAACTTTATTAGGGTTTTGTAGCCAAAACCGAAACTTATTAGGGCGGGGTTTTTGTATTCCTAACTTTATATGGGGGATAGATGTAAAATGAAACTATGGAAAAGGCATATTGGACTGCTGGTACTAAGTGCGCTACTTTTGATGGGTAGTGTAGACGCGAAAGATTGTGGAACGGGGATTGCAGATTGCGAATGTGGCGACACGGTCGTGGCGGACTGGACATTTACGGGTGATTTACGCTGTCCGACAGGACATGGTTTGGTAATAGGAATGGATAACATCTCCATTGATGGTAATGGTTATACACTTGGTGGTGTCACTCCCGGTACGTGTGACGACATGGGTGTTCAACGTTCTGGAATTTACAATAAGGCACATGACAACGTGGTGATAAAGAATCTGGCGATTGAAAAATTCTGTAACGGAATCTACCTTAGGTTTGATGATGATGCGGGAAAAATTGTTTACCGTAATACGATAGATGGTTGCGAAATACACCACAATGGTAATGATAGTGGTGGTGACACCTCAACACACGGAATTAAAATGCTTGGCGTATCCGACAGCATAGTAACGGGCTGCAAGGTGCATCACAATGTTGGGAAAGGCACGAGTTGTGAATCAGGTGGTAACGGTATATTTCTAATGGGAACTACAAGCGGTGATGGAGGTATGCGTAATCTTATAACCCACAACGAGATTTACGAGAACACAAAAGGCGGATTCCTCACCAAGATGAAACCTGAGTATAGCAACGTTACACATAATAAGATATGGGGAAATGGCCAAGGCGGAATTATACTAAGATGTAGGAAGTCCGCACATCACATCATTGAATTCAACGAGGTGATGGAGAACTACGGTTCCGGAATTTTTATTGGAGGTCCTGACAACATCGTCAGGCATAATATCGTGAAAAATAATAAGAACGGTTCTGCTTATACCGGCGTGGTTGGCAAGTATGGTAGGGGAATTAACATGGGTAGGAGTGATGGCTCATTCGACAACAAGATAATATCAAACGAGGTATGTGGAAATGCAGGTGTGGATATAGAGCTATGTCCTGAATGTACTGGAAATACAGGAGATGAGAATACCTGTGACTCTGTAATTAATTATAATGATGAAGGAACTGCCGGATGCACCTATGCTTGTAATGAGAAAACTGATGCAGAGAACTTAGCTAAGGAGTTGAGCACGCAAGGGTGGGTAATGTATGGTGCTGAACGGTGTGGATTCTGCAAAAAGCAAAAAGAAGAGTTCGGCGATGCTTTTGAGTTCATAAACTATGTTGATTGTGGCAGTCGTGAATATCCAAATCCCGCGTGCATAAATGCAGGTATTGGGCCTATTCCTGATTGGGTTTCGCCTAACGGCACTCATTATACGGGGTATCAGAATTTGACTCAACTCACTCAGCTTAGGGGTGATTACAGAGCAGCGCAGCCTACACCCACAGTAACTCCTCCGCTCTCACCTTCGCCATCAATAACAGCATCACCTACTCCAACGCCTCCTGGGTTTACAGCAACTGCGACGGTTACTGTAGCAGGAGTGCTTGTAATGTACCTTTTATTAAAAAGGAGGAGGGAATAAAAATGGAAAAGCGTCTTATTGAACCAGTGGGGGTGATAGTATTATTATTGACATTTTTAGTGGGGAATGCGAGTGCGGGATGTGTTGGCGTTGAAACAGGAGCGATTTTTGGATGTGGAGATACGATAACGGAAAGTTGCACGTTTAACGAAAATTTAAGCTGTCCTTCCGGGCATGGTTTGATTATAGGTGTAAATAGTATCACCATTGACGGCGCGGGGTACGCGATAGACGGAGTTGTTCCCGGCACCTGTATGGATGCTAACCAAAGGTGCGGAATTCTTGATTTGGGATACGACTATATTGTGATAAAGAATTTGGAGGTGGAAAACTTCTGCTATGGAATATTGCTGGATTATCATAGTGAAAAACAACTCTATGATAACACGATTGAAAACTGTCGGGTGCACGATAATGGCTACATGGAAGACCCAAATGACCCCGATATTGGCGAACCTGTAACAGTCCAGGGGATAAAGTTGTATGGCGTGTTCAACAGCACGATAAGTAATAATGAAGTTTACAATAACAGAGGCAGTGGCACGAGTTGCGAAGGTGGCGGTAATGGAATATATGTGAGGGGCATTTCAGGGTATGGCGGGAATAACAATCTCATAACCAAAAATAAGCTATATAATAATTCAAAAGGTGGTTTCTTCACCAAAATGATGTGTAGGGATAACGAGGTTAGTTACAACGAGGTATGGGGAAACGGTCAGGGAGGGATTATACTGCGTTGCAAGAAGTCGGATACCTTTGATATTCACCACAATAATGCTTCTTACAACTACGGAGATGGAATCTTTATAGGAGGTTCCAAGAATGTCATCAGGAATAATGTCGTTCAAAATAACAAGGATGGACCTTTATACTCTGGCGTTGTCGGTGACGGAGATGGAATAGACGTGGGAAGAAGTGATGGTTCACGCAACAATGTGTTAACTACCAATATCATCTCCGAAAACGAAGATAACGGTATAGAGATATGCAGCGGAGTTTCAGGAAATAGCCTCGATTACAACTGCGTATGTGAAAATGGAGACGTAGATATTCATGATGGTGGTGGTGCTACTACTGGCAATAATAATACCTGCGATACGACATACAATTACGATGATGTAGGTGTTTCCGGCTGCACTTATTCTTGTGGCAGTGAAGTCATTGCTGATTTCTATGCGGAACCAACAAAGGGTGCCGCACCTTTGACTGTTATTTTTACCGATAAATCTAAGCCAGAAGGCGATATAACCTCCTGGTCCTGGGATTTTGGCGATGAAGCAACAAGTGACGAGCAAAACCCCTCACATACTTACAATGCTACGGAACCTTACAGTTACTACTACGTAAGCCTGACCGTGAACTGGACAGGAGGAGAATCTGATACGGAGACAAAGACCGATTATATCGTGGTTTGGAGACCAAAATCCGTGCCTAATGCTGACTTTTACTGTGAAAGAGGTGTGGGTGAACTATCCCAGCCCGTTACATTTACTGATAGGTCACTAGGAGAGGTAACATCATGGGCTTGGGATTTTGATAATGACGGTGTTGTGGATACTACCACGCAAAATCCTTCGCACCAATACGGCAAAGAAGGCATCCACAATGTAAGCCTTGCCGTAATCGGAATTGGTGGCTCTTCCAGAGAAACCAAAATCGGATGTGTGAGGGTGGGTTCAGGGAGTGGAGAAAAACGACCTCTGGTTGATGCTCATTTCTTCGCTTCGGAAAGAAATGGTGCCGCGCCTCTTACCGTAAAATTCACTGACTTCTCGAAGTCAGAAGACGAGCTGCTCTTGTGGAGATGGGACTTTGGTAATGGGAACACAAGTAACGAGCGGAATCCTGTTCATATCTATAACGAAAGCGGTATCTACAATGTGAGCCTTGAAGTAACTAACACTGAAGGTGCGAAAGCTGTTGAGACCAAGACTGGTTACATCAGAGTTACAGAAGGAGCATTTGGCACGGGAAAGTCGGTTAATCCATATCCAAGCATCTTCGGCACACATAATGGCACAATAACACCTGACCAGGATATTATCGTGAATAGGATGTACACATATCCATGCAACGGAACCGGTGGGCATACCGTATATGTAAGGATATGGAACGAAAGTGAAGGAACGGACGGGGTAGGGCATGGGAGTGGTTACCAGAGCGACTATCAAAACATAACTATCTCACCTGTAATAACGCTGTTGCAGGGTCATGAATACAACTACACGGTAATAACAGGCTCTTATCCTCAGATAATTCATGCTAGAAGCAAGCACGTAACAGGAGGGAATATCACATGCACAGAATTTACTGATGCGAACGGGAAAAAATATGTCAACTGGATTCCTGCGATAAGGTTGTGGTATAACGGTAAAGAATGACGAAAAGTCGAGTTGGAGTGGTGATACCAGCAGCAATGATTCTGATACTATTGATGGGAAGCGTGAGTGCGCAGCATCTTACCATTACCGAAAAGTCAGAAGAATGGGTTGACTCCGTGAATAAGACCTACTGTATAACTTATACGGCGAGCAACTCAGGACCTTCACCCTCTTACGGTTCAGTAGGCGTGTATATAGATAATGTTCTTAATAAAACCGAGCCAGTACCAGAAGTGGGCACTATCGGACCTGGTGAGTGCTACACCAGCACGACAGGTCCCTTTACGATGTTAGATGAAAGTGATACGATAAAGGTCTGTATTTTGGAGAACAATGAGACTTACAACTGTTTGGAAAACGTGTTTCGGATTGGCCCAGACCTTGCAATCATAAAAAAGTCAGAAGAATGGCTCGATTTCGTGAACAAGACCTACAACATCACCTACACACTAAAGAACATCGGCACCACCAAAGCTAATGCGAGCACGCTAAGTATCTACATTGACGATGTTAACATAGTAAACGATTCTCTTCCGGCATTGAACGCATCTGAGAGTTATACCAGCACAATCGGACCGTTCACAATGTCAGAAAAGAAGGATATAATAAATGTCTGTGCAGATAAGGATAACCGGGTTAGCGAAAGCAATGAAGATAACAACTGCATGGAGAACGTGTTCGAGTATCCGGGAGGATGCGTAGCAGAGGATGGCACTGTTTTTACGTGCGGAGATAATGTAACGAAGAGCTGCACATTCGATGGAAATATGACTTGCGAATTAGCACACGGGTTGATTATAGCAGCAGATAATATTACGATTGACGGCAACAATTTTACATTAAACGGCGATACACCGGGTGCATGTACTGATGGAATAGAACATTCCGGAATTTACAATTTCGGTCACAATGACGCGGTGATAAAGAATATAGAGATAACGAACTTCTGTAATGGGATTTATATTGGGCAGGAAGAAGAGCCGGTTCACAACATTACCATAGACCATTGCGAGGTACACCTCAACGGTAATAACATTGGTGGTGACACAACAACACAAGGAATCAAGCTGGGAAATGTATGCAATAGCACGATAAGCAATAATAAGGTGCATCATAATATCGGAAAAGGCGAAGCATGGCCGGATGGCGGGGATGGAATCTATCTCAGAGAGGGATACTACAACCTCATAACCGGGAACGAGCTATACAATAACTCAAGAAGCGGGTTCCTCATTTTTAATCCTACTGCATATACCACGGTCACTCACAACAACGTATCAGGAAACGGTGAGGGAGGGATTGTACTGGGAACGAGGAACCCGGTGCATTATATTATTGAGCACAACAACGTATCATATAATAAAGGAGCAGGAATTTATATCGGTGGTCCAAATAATTTCATCAGATACAACACAGTAACAAATAACAGGAACAGCACTGCTGAAACGAGCTTAATAGGCAAGACCGGTGTTGGAATTAGGATTGAAAATCCGGCAGCAGAAGGCAATGTCCTGATTAACAATATGGTCTGTGGAAATGAATATCAGGATATAGCTATAGATGAAACTATCGCGGGAGGAGCTGCTGGCGATGAAAACACCTGTGCTTTGGCGAGCAATTACAACGATGAAGGAACTGTCGGGTGTATTTATTATTGCGGCGCTGCGAATGGTGTCTGTGTCGGCACGACTAAAAATTTCACGTGTGGAGATACAGTTACAGAGAGCTGCACGTTTAACAGAAGCATAAGCTGTCCCGCAGGACACGGTTTGATCATAGGAGCAAGCAATATTACGATTGATGGTGCAGGTTATACAATATCCAGTAATTCTACCGTTTGTACTGCTTGCACCGCGGAAGAGCCGGAGAATAGTGATTGCGGAATTCTCAACGCAGGGCACAACAACGTGGCGATAAAGAATTTACAGGTTAAGGGCTTTTGCACCGGAATTATGACCAAAAACGTTGAGAACAATACGATAGACAACTGCAACGTGCGTGACAACGGTGATGATACCGGTTTAACGCACGGAATACACCTGTGGAATACAGATAACAGCATCGTTAGTAATAGCAGGATTTACGATAATGTTGGTAAATATACGGGCGACATGGATACGGGCGGTCATGGAGTAAAACTCTGTAAACACAGTGATTATAATGATCTAACCAACAATGTCGTTTGCAATAACTATGCCTCTGGTATTTTCTCTACTCAGTGTCAATATAACGAGTTTGTCAATAATACCGTGAATGATAACGGATTTTCAGCAAGCGACTTTGGCGGTGGCATCAGATTGTCACGCGAAACCGACTACTGGACGGTTGAACACAATATCATATCAAATAATACAGGACCCGGGATTTTTGTAGCTGGGGATAACAATACTTTCAAATATAATATTGTGAGTGGGAGCAAGAATGGCACGTTGAATTCAATAAAAGGTCACGGAATCTTCCTCCATTCTTCTGCGAATAACAATACCATGTACTCAAATTCCTTTGGCGATAACGAAGGCATTGACATATATAACGATGATGGACCATCAAATACCGGCGATGAGAACAGGTGTGAAACCACTTATGACTACGATGATGAAGGAACCAGTGGATGCACGTATAGGTATGACATTGACCTCATGATTACCGATAAGAGGGAAGAATGGGTGGATTTCGAGTTGCGGATTTATGCTATTAATTACACAGTGAAGAACATCGGAAGATGGGAAGCCAATGTGAGCACTACTTCCATTAGAATAGATGGTGAAGAAATTGCAACGGATTCAGTTCCTGCTTTGGCATCGAATGAGAGCTATGTAAATACCGTGGGTCCGTTCCTGCTATCAGGGGGAAGTGCCAGGATAATGGTTTGTGCAGATAGAGATAATGCTATTGCAGAGAGCAATGAAGATAACAACTGCATGGAAAACGAATTTAAGTACGAAGAAGCAGGTGGCGGTAGCGGCGATAACGGAGAAGGGCTTGTGAGTGGTGTTTGCGTTGGTGCTACCAAAAATTTCGGATGTGGAGCCACGGTAACGGAGAGTTGCACATTCAATTGCAGTATGAACTGCCCGGAAGGGCATGGTTTAATCGTAGGAGCGGACGACATTACCATTGATGGTGCAGATTCAATGTTCACGATAAATGGGATTAAGCCCACCAACTGCAGCTTCGCGGGTGAACAAACGCTCGGTCCAAGGAATGGGATTCACTGTGACGGATATAAGGATGTGGTTTTAAAGAACATGAGGATAAAGAACTTCTGTAACGGGATTGGTGTCAAGGGCAACCCTTCGGAGAAGAGTAACATTACCATAGAGAACTGCGAGGTATATTACAATGGTGATGCTGTTGAAGGAAGTGTGACACATGGAATTAAGCTAGTTGCGGTATCTTACAGTATAGTAACGAATTGCGAGATTCATGACAATACTGGAATAGGCGACAGTTGTGGAAGTGGCGGGAATGGAATATTCTCCTACGGCAGTACGAGTGGTTTTGGTGGAAACAACAATAGCTTCACCAGCAATGAGCTTTATAACAACAGAAAAGGTGGGTTCTTCACCAAGATGAGGCCCGATTATGTCCATGTTACTGATAATAAGATATGGGGCAATGGTCAGGGAGGAATCATACTGCGGTGCATGGCGTCAAACAACCATTTTATCGAAGACAATGACGTATCAGATAACTACGGCGACGGAATCTACATAGGCGGGAATTATAATACCGTTAGAGATAATACAGTAAGGAATAACATAGCGGGTCATAGGGTGGGTGATACTTGTGTCGAAGACGGAGATGGGATTGACATGGGAAGAAACGATGGATCAAGTGACAATACCGTATATAACAATACCATCTGCGGGAATGAAGGTAACGGCATACATATAGTGAGCGGTGTTTCCGGGAACAGCTTATCAGGGAACATCGTCTGTGAAAATGGAGCTGTGGATATATACGATGGTGATGCTACTATCGGAGCTGATAATACATGCGATACGACACACAATTATGTGGATACTGGAACGACTAATTGTAGGTATAATTGTTCAGCAGTTTCGATGCCGGACATTGATCTCATTCCAATCATTCCCGACAAAATCATCATGTCTGCATCCGCTATAGACCAGCCGAATGACATCGAAGTCACGATTGAAAACAGCGGCTCCAATGGTGCGGGACCATTCAATGTCACTTTGTTGAGCGAAGCCGGTGCCACAATAGATATTGCAAATGTCTCTGCTCTTGGCGGGGGCGAAACTACGGAGGTGAACCTTGCATGGACGCCGCCCGCGGTGGGAAATTACACACTAATGGTGTATGTAGATTTTCCACCTAAAGATGGAGGGGTGATAGAAGAAACAAATGAAGCGAATAATATAGCTAACGTAAAGATTCAGGTAGAGGAGGAGACAGTTCCAACACCAACACCAGAGGAAGAGCAACCGGCATTTAGATCTGGTGGTGGTGGAGGTGGTGGAAGTAGACGTATTGCAGGGGGCGAAGATATTTTTGGCTATGAACCAAGTACCGGAGCGGGAACCGAAGAAGAAATCGGTGGTGAAGAAACCAAAGAAGTGCCAGTAAATGAGTCCAAGACGGTAAAAGAAGAGCAAAAGATGGGTACGGGCCATCCATTTGGCGAAGGCGAAACGATAGAAACGGTAAAAGTACTGGCACCAGTGTTTTTAGTCGTGGCGTTGATAACAATAGTGATTGTGCTGTTTTACTTGGGCTACCACAAGGAGAAGAAGATGCACCGGCGGAGGCGGTAAAAGGATACGACAAATCCGTAACAAAAGTTGTGATTGTCGAAGCAAAAGAAGCCGTTTTTGCTTGATATGCCCTAACAATTTTAGGTTTTGCAAACAAACCCGAATCTTGTTAGGGTTGGGTTTTTGCAGACCTAACAACTATACTATTTATGATATGGAAACAGAAACGAACAGGTTGAATGTGCCTCAGGGGTGAAGCCACAAAATGGTTATAGAAAGCATACCGCAGATTTTGCAATCCGCGGTATATATCGTATCTACGGCCATGCTCTATCCGGTAATCATCATATTACTCGGGTTGACCGCAGTACTTGTGGTAGAACTCGGCATGTTCTCGTTTGAAGCGTTTAAGCGGGCAGGCCGTCTAAAGCAAGAAACCACGGTTAAAGAGAAAGGATCAAAAGCCAAACGTTGTTTAGCATTCTTTTCAAGACATGAGCACAAAGATCTGGAAAAAGGCGCGCTTGATGCAAAGGTGCTGATGGCGAACGGTGAATTTGAAGAGGGGGTGACCCTGCTCGAGGATTGCACCACAAAACGGTTCGTCTATCTTTTTTTAGACGGTCTTTTAGCGGTTAAGGTTAAGGACGTCAAACTAAACAATCCGAAACCTGCTTTTGCACATTTAGACCTCTTTTCGTTAAATCTCGAGAAGCTGCTACAGAAAATGGGACGGATGATTTCAAAACGGCTGGAACTAACGAACGTGATGGTCCGGCTAGGACCGATGTTCGGGCTTATGGGTACGTTGATACCGATGGGTCCCGCACTACTTGCACTCACGAAAGGAGACATAAACACGCTCGCAGGCAATCTAATAATAGCATTCGGTACAACAGTCATAGGTTTGCTGATCGGTGGCGTTGCATATTCTATATCTACTGTCAGAACACGCTGGTATAAACACGATATGAACGATATCCATTACATTTGCGAGGTGCTGTTCGGAAGTGACTAAATAACTAAGGAACCACGAGATTAGCACAGATTAGAGAAAGATGAAAGAGAAGGAACTCGTAAAAGAGAAATAGAGGGTGATGTAGCATGAAAAATAGGAAATATATGAATAGGGGTGTAGAGAACGGTGAGAGCGATAATAGCGACCACGACCTGATGTCGGGTGTTGCCAATCTGTTCGACATTGCGATGATATTTGCACTGGGGTTGATGGTGATGCTACTGATGTATATGAGCGTCCCGGAGCTTTTAACGCAGCAGGATCTAACAATCGTGAAGAATCCGGGTCAGCCGAGCATGGAAATAATAGTAAAAAACGGCGAGAAGATAGAAAAGCTGGATATGAGTAATGATACAGTAAAAACGGAAATTCGCGGAGAGATGGGTAGAATATACAAGACAAATGATGGCGGAATGATATACATACCGGTGGATATGGCGGGATGATGTTTAATGTATGCAGGGGTAGTGTAGGGAATCACAACGAGGTTAGGCAGGACAGCGGATTTTTATGACTGAACTGAACTGGCAAGATATTTGGGTAGAAAAACAGAAGCTGCGACTGCGGCCATTGAAACTAACGTACGATACGGATTTTCGTGCTAAATTCGCGGAAGACCAAACGGAAATAGCAAAGTACAACGATTTCGAATATGGACGGGCTGCGACAGAGACATTGAGCGAGATACTGGATACAGACTGCGAGGTGCTGGAGATAGGCACCGGTTCCGGGACGTTGACGATACCGTTAGCTAAGCGTGTAAAGAGATTAGTTGCAGTTGAGTCTTCCGAGACGGCAGTAGATTATTTGAAACGGAATCTGGAAGAATGCCAGGTTGAGAATGTGAAGATATTAAATACAAACTGGTTGGAAGTAGACGACCGAGAAATAAAAGATGGATTCGATTTGGTTGTTTGTTCTCATTTCCTGTGGCAGGTGAAAGACGTTGAAAAGCACTTGCGAAAGATGGAAAATGCTTCGAGAGGTTATTGTGCGGTGATACAACCTGCGGGTCGGGCGGAGCTCGTGAAGGAGCTGTGGCGGAAGATAACGGGTAAAGATTATAGTGGCGAGTTTGATCCTGATGCTGATTATTTCGTGTATTTGATATTGCGGCTATGGGAGCGGTTGGTAAATGTACGAATAATGAATTACCGCACAGAGCGGAATTTTGAGCAGGAAGTGAGATACATCGCGAGTTTTATCGGCAGATACGTGGAGGTTGATGCACATGTGAAAGAAACTATCGAGCAGTACGTTTCGGAGCGGAATAAAGAGCAGCACTCCGCAGTGGTAATGTGGTGGAAGGCTGCACCATGATTTTGCAGAATAGGTGGTGAAAGATCGTGGATAACGCAAAAGAGCTTAAACTGACTAAACACACGAAGAAGCAGCTTGAATTGCCATATTATGGGTATAGAGTACTGCGATATTTCACTGCTGCTTTATTTGTAGCTGCAATTGTAAGCATATGGCTTGCAATCGTCTTTACCGGTTGGAGTTCGATTTTATGCGTGGCTTTAGGGGTGATCTTACTATTCGCAGGCGTGTTCTGCCATCTTTCTATGGGCTGGATGACTAACCGAGAAAAAATAGAACTGCTAAAAACCGATTTCTCTGAGCGGTTGGAGTGGACTGGCACGGGAAAAGTGCTGGACATCGGAACAGGACAAGGTCGTGTGGCAATAGGTATAGCGAAGCAATTCCCGGAAGCGCAAGTGACGGGTGTGGATACGTGGACGAAAGGCTGGAAACTGTTTGGAATGACGAAAGCAGGTGCAGCGCGAAATGCGGTAATTGAGAGTGTAAGTGCCAGATGCAGTTTTCAAACCGGTAGTGCGCTTGACTTGCCATTTGCGGAAGGCGAATTCCAATTGGTGGTAAGTGCTTTTGTGTTTCACGAGGTTAGAATACCAGATCGAACGCTGTTACTAAAAGAAGCTATTCGAGTGCTTGCACCCGGTGGCGTGTTCGTGATATGCGATCTCTTTAACGGGTCGCTTTTGAAGACCTATGAAGTAAAGAGCGTGCCCGAACTGCTCGAAACGGTGCGGCAGATGGGTGCTGAAGAAGTGAAGTATGAGAGTTTAAAGGATGCGGGTGTCAAGCTCGGTGGGCTCGTGCATATCTGGGAACTTGGGTATTTGAGCGGGAGGAAAGTGTGAAATGAACAAAGGTTGTATAGAACGGTTATTATTAGCATTAACGTTTCTGGCTTTTTTAATAGGAACGGCAAACGCAGGCTGCATCGGCGACGTCACGGGTATAGACTATGGCTGCGGCGATACAGTAATAGAGAACTGCACTTTTAACGGCCATCTCGAGTGCACCACGAAATACGGGTTGATTATAGGCGCAGATGGTATTACAATTGACGGTAAGGGGTATAGCCTAACAGGTTCTGACGAGCATGCCGATTCCGAAGGCATTCATAACGCGGGCTGCAATAACGTAATGGTAAAGGATTTGACAATCAGGGACTTCAATTACGGTATTTATCTTTCTGATGCCGGCAATTGCGAGATAACCAATAATACAATAACTTACGGCGTGGGCAGCGGTATATGGCTGTTTGCCTCCTCTAATAGCAGCATAACGAAGAACGAAATCGGTTATGGCGAAGAAGGACATGGCATTTTACTATCAGATAACGCCACTCATAACGTTCTGGAATCTAACACAATATTGACGGCAAACGGCATGGGCATATGCACGCACGACTCGAACGAGAACGAATTCCGTTGTAATGTTGTATGCGGGAATGCACGAGGCGATATAGTTGTGGAATCGGGGCGTGGCAACACGGGCACTAACAACACGTGTAATATCACGATGAACTATAATGATAGTGCCGGGTTGACGTGTACTTATTCTTGCTCCGGGACATCAAATACGACCACAGCCGCAGAACCTGATGTTGATGTAACAACAGAAAAAAACAGGCCTCGTTGTGGCTGCCTGTCTAACATTGATGCAGCTAAGATATTCGGATGTGGTGACACTGTGACCGAAAGCTGCACATTCAATTGCAATTTGTCGTGTCCTGAGGGGCATGGTCTTTCTATAGGTGCAGATGGGATTACAATTGATGGCAGTGGATACGTGCTAGATGGACTCGACCCCGGATTGTGCGAAGAATTCGGTATTCAGCGTTCCGGTATTTACAATCCAGGGCATGACCACGTAGAGATATTAGACCTGGAAGTTAAGAACTTCTGTAACGGCATTTACCTCAGAGGTGGCGAGATCACAGGTGATTTCGTCTTTAACAATATGGTAAAGAACTGCGATATACATCACAACGGTAATGATATAGGAGAAACGGCAACGCATGGCATAAAGCTTAAATACGTTTCGCACAGCAGGCTAAGCAACAATCGGGTGCATCACAACATGGGTAAAGGCGACAGTTGTGAAGGCGGTGGAAACGGTATTTTCATATACGGCGGTGAGTACAATGACATATTTAACAACTCGGTATATGATAACACGAAAGCCGGTATTTTCACGAAGATGAAATCCCGGTCTAACAATATTTCCAGCAACGAGGTAAAAGGGAACGGCCAGGGCGGGATTTTACTGCGCTGTAAATGCAGCAGCTCTTCTAATATTGAGCATAACATTGCAATGGATAATAAAGGACCGGGGATTTACGTGGGCGGCCCGGATAATACGCTCAGATTTAATAAGGTGACTAACAACAGGAATGGGTCGGCTTACAGAAATGACGCATCGGTAGCCAACGGAATCCGTGTCTCCCGAGAGGCACACAACACTACTTTGATCGCGAACGACATTACGGCTAATGACGAAGTGGACATATATGCGAGGGAGGAACTTACGGTCATGGGCTATAATAACACTTATCAGACGTTTTTGAATTACGAGGACGACCGGCTGAGTTTAACAGGCGAAGAAGAGGTTGAAGGCAAGAGAATGGTTGTTCGTGCGGAAACGATAGAGCTTAAAAAACAGGGTATAGAGCTACCACCGGTTAAAGCAACGCCGTTGATAGCTACGCTAATCGTGCTTATCGTACTGGCGTTTATGATGTACGGGTATTCACGGAGGAACACGTGAACCATAAGATTACACAACACTTTTTCTTTTTAGAAAACACTTTCTTTCTAAAAAAAGAACCTGTGCTAAGAAAGAAAATAAAAAGGAGGTAAGAGAGGGGAAGAATGGAAGAGAACGTTCTTTTGGTAAAGCTTTTCTTTCAAAGAAAAGGTTTGTGCTAAAAGAAAAACAAATAGAAGGTTTTTGCTGAAGGGAAGTATAAAAGAGGGGATGATATAGAGAGATAGATGAGTAAAAGAATAATACTAATGTGCGTATTATTGCTGTTGCTGGTAAGTCCATTAATGGTAAATACCCATGGAGATGTAGGGGATAAAGATGTGGACACCGAAGACCTAAAAGGCTACGCCGAGAAACTCGTGAGCCTGAAGAATTACAAAAACGCCGGTATTTTATACCAGAAGATAGCCGTGCGGTATAGCAACGAATCCTACTGGAGCAACGCCTCCTGTTATTACGTATTAGCAGGTGACAATTTCGTAACCGTGAAGGAATACGAACTTGCCGCTGCTACTTTTTTAAAGGCAGGCAACTGCTATCATGAACTGCGCGACTGTGAAAACGCTTCTTTATACTATGATAAGGGTGCCGAGCTGTACAAAACGAATTATCCTGAGTATGACTCTACATGGATAGAAGAAAAGATAGAGCAGTGCAAAGAGAGGAGTCTGATAAGTACACTGCTAATCGTGGGCATTTTGTTAGCGACGATAAAGTTCTCATCGAAGACCGCATTTGGGTGCGCTTTTGCTACACTCCGTAAACGCGAAATCTTAGCCGTTGCTTCCTTTTACTTCGCCGTGCCTTTTACAATGAGCATCTTGATTGGCAAATTCGGCGGTGCATACGAATTCGTGAACCTGTTAATGAATTCCTGGATCTTACTCGGCTTGATGCACCTGATAATAGCGTTATTTCTGCTCGTGCTCGGGTTGTACACGGTAAAGAAGTGGGTTCGGAGTAAAAAAGACATCACGAGAAAGACGTTTATACTTATGGCGATTCCATGCCCTGTTTGCGGTGCGACAATGTTCATCGCATGTGCTTTGCTTATAATCATGGGCATGAGCAGCGTGCTGGTAGGACTTTTGGTTGGCGGGATTTTCTTTGCCACTATTATCGGACTGACATTTGGAATCCGCGAGTTAAAAGAGCGAAAGAATCTTAGTCCGTCCAGTTTGGGTAGCGTGATGACGTTTTTCGGGTTACTTTATTTCCTTTCGCTATTGCTAATACCGGCATATCTACCGGTGAAGGATATGGAGATAAATATAGCGGGCGTGCCGGCAAGTGACGTGATTGCAGGATTGCTTTTTATGCTCGCTATGACTGCAATAGGGTTCATCAAACAAACTTTTGAAAAAAGTTTAATCAAAAAGCGTACAAAAAAGAAAACAGAAGGGTAAAAGGAATAATCAAGTAAAAATAGGAGGACTAAAATGGAGCTGTTAGCAGAACTGATGAGAATTATGTTGACATTGAGTAACGCACTGCTGTATCCGGTGCTGATACTGCTGCTGGTGCTGGTAGGGGTATCGTTTATTTTTGTTGGCGAGCTGTTGTCTGATTATTCGAGACGGAAGAGCGGGAGCATAGAAGATAAGCTAAACGAAGGCCACCTAAGCGTTTTCTTTGAGAAGCTGAAAGAAGTATTTGCCGGGCACAGTGATGAGGATACACTTGTAAGAGAAACGGAAAGACTGATGCAAGAACGAGAAGTAGAAATAATGAGGAAGTTAGAGAAACCTCGCATCCTGATAAGATTTGGCCCAACACTCGGACTGATGGGTACTCTTATCCCGTTGGGTCCCGCGTTACTGGGGCTGAGTGCCGGAAACATAGAACAACTGGCGAATAATCTTGTGATTGCATTTACGTCCACGGTGGTGGGGCTTTTGATCGGTGCGGTGTCCATGGTCGTAGCTACCGTAAGGCAGAGATGGTACACGGAGGATATGAACGATATGGAGTATATAGCGGAGAAAATATTGAAGGAGGGGGTTTGTAAAGAACCACGAGATTCCACGAGATAGACACAGAAAGGAGAAAATGGAAGAAACAACTGAAAAGTGGCTTTATAAAGATTTGACTCGAGATATAATCGGTGCAGCGATGGAAGTTCATCGTGAGTTAGGTTCTGGCTTTCTCGAATATGTTTATGAAGAGGCTTTATGTTATGAGCTAAAATTGAAGGAGTTTTATTTTGATAGGCAGAAAGAACTTGATATTTATTATAAAGACTTGTTAATCTCCCGGAAATATAAGCCTGATTTGATAGTCGAGAATAAAGTCATAATAGAAATGAAAGCAACATCAGGTTTAACGGGAATCGAAGAAGCACAGTTATTAAACTATCTAAAAGCGACAAAAATGCGCGTAGGTTTATTATTAAATTTTGGTAAGAAGAGTTTGGAGGTAAAAAGAAGAATCTTGTGAAAATCGGTGTAATCTGTGGTTAAAGGGGTAAGAAGAATATGAAACGAAAAATGAGGATCATGGGTAGACGAAAGCGTTCGGGCATAGCTGGAGGAATAGACGATGACCCGATGAGTGGTGTGGCAAACCTTTTTGATGTTGCGATAGTGTTTGCAGTGGCGTTGATGCTGGCGCTGGTGACTTATCACAGTATCCCGGAATTGATTTCTGAGTCTTCTAATCTCACACTGGTGAAGAATCCGGGAACGCCAGATATGGAGATAATAACAAAGCACGGCGAGAAGGTGGAAATACAAAAGGTCACGAATGAGACCATCGGAGGTAAGGGTACGAAATTGGGGTCCACGTATATGCTGCCAGGTGGAGATGTGATTTATGTGCCGGAGAGTCCTCCGTGATTGTATTTATATAGCAGAGGCGAAAAAAAAAACCCACGAGATTACACGAGAAAGTATAATATCCAACTAAAATCAATTATTGACACAGATTAACGCTGATTAACGCAGAAGAAATTAAATCCGTGTATTCTTGTGGTTTGCTAAACATTTACAGTCGTTTAAAGTCGAATTGATAACGAGAAGATAACCTCGAACTTAATAGCTCTATATTCAAAAGTTGCGTGGTAATGCAAACAAAATCCAGTAATCACCCTTTTAATACGCTTGTTCTGTTGGAGACATTGCGGCAAGGAAGCGTTAGGGGATAACGGATTTACCTAACTTTATTAGGTTTTCGACCGGAAATACCAGGAACTATTTAGGTTTTGTTTCAAAAACCGAACATTTTTAGGGTTAATTGTTTATAGCTCTAACTTCAGACTTGTTCTTTAGAATGAACAAAACTGTTTCACATCAAACTTTTAGAGCAACATTGCTCGGAAGAGGGTATAGTGTTCCTGAGGTAAAAGGTACAATGAAAGAAGCCGGTGCGTAAACCATTTTGCAAGCAAAAGCATTTACAAAACTTTTAAGAAAAGTTTTTCAAAAGCTTTTTATATTGCAATGCTTTAGAATGTAATAAATATGAACGCTACAATGGATGACGTTTTGAAAGAGGTAAAAATTCTAAGAGAAGAAATTCATGAGTTGAAGGATCTACTTATCCCTGAGGCTGAACCTGAACAGGAAGAAATAGACGCGATTGAAAAGGGAAGAGCGGAATATAAAAAAGGTGAATATGTAAGACTTTCTGAACTTAAAAATGTGATCTGATGTTTGAAGTTATTATACCCAAATCTACACAGCACAAATTAAAGAAAGCCCCTGAGAAAGTTAGAGAGAGGTGTTTTGAAGTTTTTGGGATATTGCAATATTCCTTCGCTCCTTTTAATTACGATGTTAAAAAACTAAAAGGCTATCCTATGACATTCAGGATTAGAATCGGAGATTTGAGAATTATTTATGAAGTGATAAAAAAAGAAAATGTGGTTATTATTCATGATATACGGCATCGAAAGCAAGGCTATAAAAGATAAATATACGTATATAGCGGAAACAAGGTTAACACAACACTTTTTCTTTTTCACAAAAAGAAAACCTGTGCTAAAAGAAAAACGTATTTGTTCTTTTGGTAAAGCTTTTCTTTCCAAGAAAAGGTTTCTCGTGGGAATCTGTGTAATCTTGTGGTTTGCTAAACATTTACAGTTGTTTCAAATCGAATTGATAACGTGACGATAACCCCGAAAGAAATAGCTCTATTTTTAAAAGCTGCCAGGTAATGCAAACCAAATCTCATAAGCATCCTTTTAGTACGCTTGTTCTGTTGGAGCCATTACGGCAAGGAAGCGTTAGGGGACGATAAAATCTCCTAATTTTATTAGGTTTTCGACCGGAAATTTAAGGTACTACTTAGGTTTTGTTCCCAAAACCGAACATTATTAGGGCACGGTTTATATGTACCTAACAACAGACTTGATAGTTAGAATGAACAAAACAGTTTCGCATCAAACTTTCAGGGCAACATTGCTCGAAAGCAGAAAAAGTAATCAGGAGGTACAAGATACAATGAAAGAAGCTTGTGCTTAAACCCTTTTGCAAGCGAAAGTCTTTGTGGGTAATTTGCTTCGCAGAAAGAATCTGCGCTAAGAAAGAGAAGGCACAAACAAAAACAGAAAATTAGGAGGTGAAAAAGAAAAAATGAATACAAAAAACGTGATATTAGGAATGGCAATAGCGACAGTGTTCTTGGTTGCTGCGGTAGGAAGCGCAAGCGCTCTTCCTGATTGCCCGGCACCTGGAAATACAAAAATAAACGTTAGTTGCGAGCTCAACCAAAGCTACAATGTACAAGCGGGACATGGTTATATAATAGATGCGGACGATATTACCATTGACGGTAAAGGACACACGATAACAGGTGTCGGTTGCAGTGCTACTGCTCCTCCCATAGTTGGGGTTCTCAACTTTAATACAACTCGAAAGTACGGGTACAACAACGTAACCATAAAGAATCTGGAAGTGGAAAACTTCTGCATGGGAATCCGGATTGGTGGTAAATACAACCCGACAACGAAAAAATGCGTAATCAATGTCGTGGACAATATGATAGAACATTGCACAGTGCATGACAATGGGAATAGTTCGTACGTTGGTGACACATCTACGGGAATCAACTTCTGGCCATGTGTAAATTACAGCACCATAACAAAGTGCGATGTTTACAATACTACCGGTAGCGCTGGCACACCACCATGCGAGTCCGGAGGTGCGGGAATTCGGTTAAAGATGGCGTGCAAGCATAACGACATAACCGACAACACCCTGCACAACAACAGAGGTCCAGGTATCCTCGCCAAGGCTAAATGCCAGTATGACTACGTTGCTAACAACGACATGTATCAAAACGGTGAAGTGAGTTACACAGGTCCGACTGGAGGAATCGTGCTGAGATGCAAGAATTCAAATAACTGGCTCATCGAGGAAAACAACATACAGGATAACTATGGTCCAGGGATATGGATAGGGGGAAGCTGGAATGTCGTAAAGGATAATACAGTGGAAGGTAGTAAGAACCGTACTGCGGGGGACGTATCTGTTGGTCGTGGAATTTCAATTGAAAGACAGCCAGAAGGTGGAAAGAATAACAGATTAGAAGACAACAAGGTCTGCTTTAACGAAGGGAAAGATATATTCGTACTCGCATCAGGTTACAATAATACGGGTGATGAGAATTGCTGCGATATAGCAGAGAATTACGATGATAATGGAACAACAGGCTGCACCTATTGCTGCACGAAAGACCTGGTAATCACAGATATCTGGCTTGGAAGAGATTGGAGATGTATTAGCAGGAAAGACATTGAGCTTGAGCAGAAAGAGATTGCAGAGTTTATCCGTGAGGCAGACGTCAAGAACGTCGAGCAGGAAGAGCTCATAGACTACCTCAAGGAGAGAGATGTCGAGCAGGAAGAGATGACGAAAGAGCTTGCTGTTGAGAAGTGCATTCGGGGACGCAGGGTACACTACCGTATATTGAACAGGGGATGCCAAGAATGGGCAGGTTGGAGTGTGAGCAATCTAACCGTTGATGGCGTTTCTCCCTGGCCTCCTTGGCTGGGTTGGGACTTTGTAAGACCATTGGCGCCTAAACAGAGCAGAGAAGAGTGGTTCTGGTTATACAGGTTGCCTGGCGGAACGCATGATGTAAAGGTGTGCGCAGACTTCCCAGACTGGATTTCAGAATGCAATGAGACCAATAACTGCCTGACTAAGACTATAGGTTAAATACGCGATAACAGCTGAAAAGTAAAAAATAAAAATTTAAAGATGAGGGCTGGTTTTTATATCCCTCTCTTAACATTTTTTCCCTAAGAAAAAAGGAGGTGAAGAGAAATGAAAGAACCCTGTGCTAAACCCTTTTAGAAAAAGCGTTTACGGAAAAACGCTGCGCAGGAAGAACCTGTGCTAAGAAAGGGAAGGTACAAACAAAAACAGAAAATTAGGAGGTGAAAAAGAAAAAAATGAATACAAAAAACGTAATGTTAGGAATAGCAATAGCAACAGTTTTCTTGGTTGTTACGGTAGGAAGCGCAAGCGCTCTACCTGATTGCCCAGCACCTGGAAATACGCTAATAACCGAGAGTTGCGAGCTCAACCAAAACTACAATGTACCAACAGGACATGGTTATATAATAGGAGCGGACGATATTACCATTGACGGTAAAGGACACACGATAACAGGTGACGGTTGCACGGCAGCTCCCACAATCGGGATTTATAACTTCGATACGTCACATGGCGCTTATAGCTGCGGGTACAACAACACAATCATAAAGAATCTGGAAGTGAAAAACTTTTGTATAGGAATCCGGACCGGCGGTGACTATAATCCTTATTCGGGACAATGCCTACTCCATGTTACGAACAATACCATAGACAACTGCACAGTGCATGACAATGGAAATCCAGCATACGCTGGTGACTCTTCCCTTGGAATTGACTTATGGCCATGCACGAGTTACAATACCATAAAGAATTGTGAGGTCTACAACACTACTGGCGCCGTTAGTACGCCACCATGTGAGTCTGGCGGTATAGCAATCCGATTAAAGGTAGCGTCCAGTCATAACACCATAACTGACAACACCGTCCACAACAATAAAGGTCCAGCCGTCCTCAGCAAGGCATGGTGCACGCATAACCGCATTACCAACAACAACTTCTATGAAAACGGTGAAGAGAGTTACACAGGTCCAACCGGTGGAATTGTGCTGAGATGCTATAAGACGCATAGCTGGACCATTGACAATAACACAATAACAGACAACTACGGACCAGGAGTATGGGTAGGCGGAGGCTGGACTACTATACGAGACAATGTAATAACAGGCTGTAAGAACCGTCCTTCCGGGGATATAAAAGATGGTAATGGGATTTCAATCTGTAGATGTGGAGAAGGCGGAGAAGGTGGAATGAATAGCGTGATAAAAGACAATACGCTCTGTGACAATGAGAATAAAGATATATCCATCCTCGTATCAGGTTACAATAATACTGGCGATGACAATACCTGCGATAGTTGCGCAAATTACAATGACGAGGATGAAACATGTTGTACCTATCCATGCTCAGTCCAAGTGACATTCGAGAAAGAACTCGTCACAGGCTGGAACCTCGTTTCGATGCCGTTGACACCATCGGACAAGGCGGTGAGCAGTGTGCTCAATTCCATAGCCGGGAACTACGACACCGTGGTGCGATACGATGCGGCAACGCACACATTCATGGAACTGAGTGCTGATAGCGAGATGAACAATGGTGTCGGGTACTTCATCCACATAAACGAAACTGGCACATTCACGTGGAACT
>QENJ01000042.1 GCA_013374505.1 Candidatus Methanophagaceae archaeon | reverse complement strand
AGCCTTTCTTTTGGAATATCTGGTCTTAGTAAGTCTTTACGATGACAAAGTTGGCTACACTAAAAGAAGTTGGTTAAATCTATTTATTCTTCTGTTCTCTCCACCATCTATTTTTCCGCAAGGTTTTGCTTTGATAAGGTCTTTAAGGGCCCTCAGGGTTTTAAGATTATTTAGATCCCTAAGGTTCCTTAGAATTGTAATTGCTTTAAATCGAGGTATTAAACCAATTTTGGATGTGCTTGCTAAGAACTCTTTGCAGTATATTACTTTAATTACAATCCTTCTTATAATTTTCTCTGGTATTGCTTTTAGCTTGTTGGAACACAGAGTTATTTCAATTCAAGGAATTATTCAAGGTGTGTGGTGGGCTATTACAACAGTTACTACCGTTGGTTATGGCGATCTTTATCCAGAAAGCCACGCAGGGCGGATATTAGCAGTAGCAGTACTGATTATCGGAATTGGTTTTGTAGCTGTCTTAACTGCCAATATCGCTTCATATTTTGTCGAAAAAGATAAGAATAAAGAAAATGAAGATCAAGATAAGAAAGATGAAAATCAATTGATATTAGAAAAATTAGAGGATTTATCAAAGAAGATAGATGAAATTGATCGGAGATTGGATTAAAAAGAATTTAAAGAAGAAAGAAACTTTCATGAATGGTTATTTAAGAAGGAGGACCTGAAGATATTGTGAGCTAAATGATAGAAAATGCAACAATTTTGAGGATTTTCGCATTATCCAACCCATTATGGGTTTTGGATCCTTTGGTTATTGTGGGGGCGGATGCATTCCTTAAGTACTTTTCTAACTTGAGCGGTGAGATTGTTGGCGTGATCGTTGGTGCCGTTTTGGCAGGGTGCATCGGAATCTTTACAGTATATTTTACCAAAATTCTTGAAGAGAAAAGAACTAGAAAGTATGCATCCAAAGCTCTTTTGTCAGAAATCGAAGCAAATCAAAATCGACTACAACCACTTGTCAATGCCATCCCACTGTTAGAAGATGAAAATGTATGGTTAGATGAAGATATGGGATTTGATCTTCCAAAGAAAATAAGCTTTGACAGAACTGTTTATTCCGCTTTATCAGAAAAAATAGGATTATTAGACCCTAAAAGCAGAGAGAACGTGGTTCAATATTATGTAAAAATCAAATTTCTGGAAGACGAAGATGTGAAGTTAAAATTCATTGACATTCGTTCCTCCTCCTCATATCGTGTAGATTCAAGTGGATTGTTAACATATGGCGATAAAATGGAATATTTTGCACATGTAAAAGAATCATATGCCATAGGTGAAGGGCTGATGAAACGCTTAAAAGGGCAAATATAGCAATGATAAAGCCCGCACACGTCAAAAGGATACACACGATTTTATGTTGTGCCATTTGGCCAGTACCCCTTAAGGAGGGAAGGCAGCATTATGCTCATCTATAATTTTTAGGTATTCATCTAGTAAATGAGTTTTCATTCCGGTAACAATCCTTATTTCTTCCTTACCCATCTCATTTTCCACACACCACTTCACTTTATTAAACTGCTGACAATACGGCCCCACTGCTTCCGTTAGCAGTCTTGCCACAATGTTCTGGACGATTTCCTCTCTATTGAGACCATTGCCGTATTTTTCTATATCCTCGTTTGTTCTGGATAGTTAGGGTTATCTAACTAATCCTAAAAAGGTTAGCCGGTGACTGCTACATCCATCGAGTCTGTCGGTAGGGTCGTAAAGAAGTAAGAGAAACGTAAGACCCTACTTTACATAGCTGTGCTCATAACATCGAAGAGGCTACTATCTCCTTTGTTGTGGGTTTTAGGTTAAGCTTGGGGACAGAAAACCCACTTCAATGGCGCATATGAAATGGAGTGAAGAGGGGCAAGCGTGGGGGCACGGCAGTATATGACACGGTGGCTATCTTTGCACAATCTTTTGAGCCGTGTCATATAGTGCCCTTATATAATCAAGAGGGAGTAAGCCCCCAAAGCGTTATAATCTTTAGTTTATGGCTGCTAAGTGTTATACTCTTCATTCTAAGCGAAGCGTTAGAATCCCCGATTATATGCTTTCTGGAGTGTAGCGTAGGGTTATGGAGCGGCGGCTGGATTTGTTTTTTTGGAAAGCTCTGTTCTTATATGGTTTACTGTCTTGTGATTCTTCGGACAGGGCTTCCGTTTGGTTCTTCCCTCATCTTGCTATTGCTTCGCTAGACGCACTTGCTTGAATTTCCGTATTGCTAGTGCTAATAAAATCATTCCCTACTCTCTCAGCTACCACGTAGAAATATTCACGTACATTCATAACTCGCTTTAGCTTCCCTTCTTTCTCCATATCCTTGCTGTTTTTCAGCGTCTTCTCCACAGCTTTTGCATCCTCAAAAATCTGCGATATTCCTTCGTAGAATTCGAGCGATTCCGGGGGTGGCAGTTTTTTCTCAACGAGTTCCCTTGCCGCCACTATTAAATGCGACCAGCACTTCTGTTTACGCTCCGGAGCACCGTCATAAGATGGATAGAAGTCTTGCGTGCTTACGCCATCGTAATCCTTACCAAGGACCTCAACCACCACTTTCTTACCCCTGTTCTTCCTCGTCAAGAACAATGTTGGCTTCTTTCGATATAAAAGTCCAGAGTCATTGGTTCTCTCCGTCCACCCGCTGCCCTGTGTCATCGTAGTTGCAAATGTGCGAATCTCGCATTTCTTGCTTTATTCGCTCGTATTCATCACCGAACAATTCAGCAGTCTTTTTGAAGTAGTCAACCACCGTTCCTACCGAGACGTGAGCATTGTAAGTGTCATTCAGGAGCGTTGCAATCTTGCCTTCAGGCAAATTCATGACATACCTCAGGTAAGCGATATAAAGGAGGAAACGAACGCCAAAATGGCGATTACCAATTGTCTCAGGGACTTCGGGATGAACAACCTTGTCACAGTGCTTGCAATATCCCTGCTTGATGACGTATTTGATCACATAAAGGGGGACAGGGATGATTTCTTCCTCCTATCTCACCCTCACGTCCTCTAATTCTTTGAGCACCCCACCGCAGTAAGGGCACTCCTTGAACTCGAGTTCGAGGACAATGGTCGTGTCCACTCTATCCGGTCGCTTGCGTGAAGTACCCTTGTGTCCAAAAGGAGGTCCTCTCTTTTTGGATGTTTTTAAGCCGAAAATAGTCTGTCTTAACTTTTGATTCGCCTCTTTTAATTCGTTAATCTCTTCTTTCTGCTTGTTGACCTCTTCTTGCAGGTCTTTGTTCTTTGATTCCTTCTCTTCAAGTCCTTTACGCAGACGATTGACTTCTTCTCTTAGTTCTCTGTTTTCTCTCTGCAAATCCTCCATAATCACTATGTAGCCACCGTTCATTCTGCATTTTCAATTCGTGTTCATTAGTTTTATGATTTTCTGTTTTTTACGATTTTTACACATTATTTTTCATTTTGAACCGAGATATTCTTCGCAACTACTATTTTGCCAAAAGGGAATAACTTTAAAAATTTGAATAGATACTATTAAACTATGATATATTCTTATTTATCGTGCGTTATCCGCGACAATGCTAGGCGCCATTTTCGTGAACGAGAAGGGTAAACACAGTCAACGTGAATAAAAAAATGCGGGAACCAATTTATTTTCTCAGGCATGGCGAAACAACCGCAAATGAGCAGAATATTCTTTCGGGCAATATTGATGTCCCCTTGACTGAGCTTGGTATGCAGCAGGCAAAAGAAGCGGGTCAAATTATTCGAAAAGAGGGGATAAAATTTGATGAAGTCCATGTTTCCACTCTCAACAGGACCAAAACCACGGCAGTTTTAGCTTTAAGAGAATGCAATCAGGAAGATATTCCTTTTATTGAAGATTCACGTCTGGTAGAACGGGATTTTGGTGCTTTTACGGGTCATAACAAAAACATACTGAAAAAAACATATGGATACAATTTCTATGAAAAAAATCTTCATTCTTCATCCGAAAGACCCGTTTCCGCTGAAGGACTCATAGAGCTGTATGAACGAGTTGACAGATACTATCGACACGTCTTAATCCCTCGTGCTGAATCAGGAAAATCCATCTTGGTCGTATGTCACAAATATGTCCTTGAAATGTTTGCCTTAAATATTGCTAGAATTTCTCCCGAGGTCTATTTTGATTTTCGTTTACCGAATGCGATGCCAATGAGTGAGGAGGAACTGAAAACATACATCAAAAAAGAATCAAGAATTCTTAAAGAAATCGGTGACCGAATAATCTACCACTCATCCTGGATTATCTTCGCGGGATTGATCTTAGGGTTTTTTGCAAAAATTTGTCTTGAGATACCATTAAACCATTCAGTTTTTCTGTTGTCACTATGCCTACTTCTGGCAATTAGCACCTTTTTTGTAATGCTGAGCTTAAATACAAATAGAATTGTCAGGTCTTTTCGGATAGTACAGCGCGACTTGCTACCCTGGTATTTAAAATTCATAATTGCTGGATGCTTGTTTATTCTAATCGAAAGTGACATAATCTCTATTTTAGCACTGCTATTTCTTATGCCACCGGCTTTGACGGTTCCAGTACTCTCCTCACTGTGGGGTGGGCGACTGTATCCTGCTATTGAAAAAACAATTTTATTGTCCTGCCTGGCTCCTTTTTTCATGTGCGGGGTGCTTCTTTTCAGTGCAAGCAGTTTTGGTGCATTGTTTATTCCATTTATAACTATCTTAATTACCTCCATGATTCTTCCAGCGTTCCTTGCACAGCAGATTCGTATGCGAAAACCAATTGAAACTGGCAAATTTGTAGAACACTGGAGGTGGTTGGGTGTACTTGCCGTGGTCGTCTTAGCGTTTGTAGGCACATATTACTTCACACAAGCAGATATGATTGATCTCTTCCTCAACAGGTCAAAAGAGACTCTCATCTTTATTGAGCAAGGAATAGAAGTATTCATAGCCTTCGCATTTGTTAAAATTTTTGCATTAATTGCAAGTAGACTTGATCGTAAAGACAGACCTTATATTACTGACCTTTACGTGACGCATTCAACTCCAAATATCTTCTTGTGGATCAGTCTTATTGCTCTTCAGCCCAATATGATGTTTATTGGTTTTTGGGGCTGTATTTTCTTCTTTTCGGGAATTTTAATAGATGAATTATATCTTATTTCTACTTATAAAACGGTTCCTGCAACAACCCTCTTCCCGCCAGATAATTAGCCCCCTCCACTAACCACCCGCAAAATACAACTCTATCACCCTCCAATCAACCTGAACGACATTTTATATAGTTTCCATCCAAAACGACAACGTATCATGAGCCTGTACCTAAAATAAGGGCTTTAAAACCGAAAAAATTAAACTGATGTGTTTTATAATTTATTTATGTAATTCAAATGAAAACACCACTTGTACCAGAAGAAGGAGATATAAAATGGGATTTAGTGCGAAAAACACTAGGGACATTCGATCAACGAGAAGTGCGAAAAATAGTGTCTAAATTTAGAATAAAGCTGTTAGATAGGACTATAAAGATGCTGAAGATTGTAATTCTTGCCATGTGCTTTGAGACGGACATATCCTTCGTGATTAGCGACTCAAAAATATTTGATGAAATTGTGACTGAGCTAATGAGACGTAAAATATTGAGGAAAGGTGATTCTCTAGTGTTAGGCAAGGGGTTTTGCGCTTACAGACATTATATCGAAGGCTTAACTGAGTACGGTATCGTACCACTGATATTTCCGCGGATTGATTTCAAGCTCGAGAAGGTGTTGAATTACATACAACTCTCCTTAAAATTCTTTGATGACAAGCCAAGTCGTGTAAAGGATAAAATACGGCATTTAGAGATAATTCTTGCAGAGTTTTAGCATTATATCCTCAATTGGAAGCAATTTAAGCAGAAAAGGTCTTTAATAGAGGATGTTTTTAAAGTAATAAAAGGTACGTTCTCTTTAGTTAAGCTACATAGATTTACACTGGCATCGGTAACAAAGATTGCTTTTTGGGGTGTCGTTTTGGCCGCCATCTCTATTTCATTGGGCTTCGGGGACAAAGAAAGTCTGCAAAAGCTTGCCGAGTGGTAATGTTTTGGAGGGGGCTAATATATCCCAGTCTTCTAAAACGCATGGTAAATGCACAGACATAAAAACACACGCTATTTCTCAATATCAGCAAAATCGAGGCATACTTATAGCCTCAATTACGCTTTCACTATCGCCCTGAACTCCTGCTCATCTATTACCTTCACACCAAGCTGCACTGCCTTTTCTAACTTAGAACCCGCTTCTGCTCCCGCCACCACATAATCTGTCTTCTTCGACACGCTCGCAGCCACTTTCCCACCTAACCGCTCCACTACGCTCTTCGCATCTTCCCGCGACATAGAAATCAGACCGCTAAAAACAAACGTCTTGCCTGCCAGAACCATCTCTTCCTCTGCTACTTTTTCAGTCTTATCGTACCACACACCCGCTCTTTTCAGCTTATCTAACAATTCATTCGTGCTTTCCTGCTCGAAGAACAGAAGGACGCTTTTCGCTACTTCCGGCCCTATATCAAGTATAAGTACCAAATCATCATAACTCGCATTCCGTAACGATTCCAGGTCTCTAAAATTATCAGCGAGCAAAGACGCCGTATGCGCCCCTACATGTCTTGTCCCCAGAGCGTAACTGAATCGCGAAAAAGTAGTTTTTTTGCTCTTTTCGATAGCTTTCAATAAGTTCCGTGCAGATTTATCGCCCATCCGCTCCAGCTTCAATAAGTCTCTTCTCGTTAAGAAGAACAAATCCGCAGCATCAGAAACCGCTTTCTTATCCACTAACTGCTCTATTACTTTCTCGCCCAAACCCTCTATGTTCATTGCGCGTAACGAAGCGAAATGCTTTATCCGCTCCTTCAACTGCGCACTGCAAGAAACCCCGATACACCGCACAACCGGGCCCTCTTTCAATACAGCCGCGCCGCATACCGGGCACCTGTCGGGCATCTTGAATTCTCTCTCCGCGCCCGTCCTCTTTGATTTTATCACGCTCACAACTTCGGGTATAACATCGCCCGCACGTTCCACAACGACCGTATCTCCAATCCGGACTTCCTTCCTCTGCAATTCATCTTCGTTATGCAATGTCGCCCGGCTCACGATCACACCACCTATCTGCACCGGTTCCAATACGGCAACGGGCGTTAAAGCGCCTGTTCGTCCTACCTGTACCACTATATCATTCACCCGCGTGAATTCTTCCCTTGCCGGGAACTTGTATGCAATTGCCCACCTGGGACTCCTTGAAATCGTGCCCAACCGGTCTTGTTGCGCTATGCTATTTACCTTCATAACTATCCCATCAATCTCATAATCCAACTCATCCCTTCGCGCATTCACGTCTTCATGGTATTTAATCACGTCTTCAAGCGCATTAAAACGTCTTACTAACGGACTTACCTTAAATCCTATCTTCCGTAGATACTCCAGTATATCCCAATGTGTTGAAAACTCTTTCCCTTCCAAAAGGCCAAGCCCATACGTGAAGAAATCGAGGGGACGTGCCGCGGTAACCCTCGGATCAAGCTGCCTTACAGAGCCAGCCGCAGCATTCCTCGGGTTTGCAAACATCTTCAGGCCCCTTCTGCCCAACTCGGTATTCAGTTCTTTGAACTTACCTACTGGCATGAACACCTCGCCCCTAACTTCCAGTAAAGGTAATGGTCGCGCATTCGAGAGAATACGCAGTGGTATCGTCTTTACCGTCCGCAGATTCTGCGTTATGTTCTCGCCTGTCTTTCCATCTCCTCGCGTGCTACCTACGTGGAAAACGCCATTCCGATAAACAAGTTCCATAGCCAAACCGTCTATCTTCGGCTCTACTACATACTCTATCTCCTCTTCGCTACCAAGAGTCCGCTTTACCCGTTTGTCGAATTCTCGTACCTCGCTTGCCGTAGTAACGCTGTTTAAACTCAACATTGGTATGCTGTGTTCGTAGGTACCAAATTCCGTTAGAGGCTTCGCACCTACCCTTTGCGTAGGCGAATCCAATGTTATCAACTCAGGATACTTAGCTTCGAGTTCCTCTAATGCTTTAAACAACCGGTCATATTCCGCATCCGAGACCTCAGGCTCGTTCAACACATAATATCGGTAATTGTGATAGTGTATCTTCTTCCTCAGTTCCTCGATACGCCCCTCTGGGGTCTCTTTCCGTTCTCCCTCACTCATACATATATGGTAGCTCAAAAACAGATAAAAATAATATGAATAAGGAAGTTAAGAAATAGAAGAGAGGATAAAGACATGGCAGAAGAAGCGGAATATAAAGAGGCGAATGTGAATACGTTAATACCAGGTCCCGATTACTTAGCGAGTGGTGTCCACATAGGGACGCAGCAAAAGACGGGGGATATGAAGAGATTCATTTACCAGGCGAGACCGGATGGGTTATATCTGTTAGACATAGAAACAATGGATTTGAGGTTGAGGATAGCGGCACGGTTTTTAGCGGATTATGAACCCTCCTCTATATTAGTGGTCTCAGCGAGAGAATATGGGCATCATCCTGTGACAATGTTCGCTAAGGCGACGGATGCGTACCCAATAGTCGGACGATTTATCCCCGGGACCTTGACGAATCAGGGTTGTGACTACTTCGTTGAACCTTCTATTCTTGTATTAACCGACCCTCTGACGGATGCGCAGGCGTTGAGGGAAGGAGTGAGTACGGGCATCCCCATAGTGGCGTTATGTGATACAAATAACTCCACATCTGACGTAGATTTTGTCATTCCCACGAATAACCATGGCAGAAAAGCGCTTGCTACTATTTATTGGTTACTTGCGCGGGAGTTGTCACGAGAGCGACACAGCAAAGAGGGAAAAGAAGAAGAATATACATTCAATTACGCCGTGGACGATTTCGAAGCGGAACTATAGTAGCTTATTTAAGGTAGTTAGCGTTGTGAGGTGCGTGAAATGAGGAGTACAGTAGTAGCAGGTGGCTTTTACGAAGCAGAAAGGAACCTGTTGGAAGAGCAACTGAACGAATGTTTCTCGGGTGTGTCACGGGAAGAAAATGCGGATATTGTCGGCGCTGTGGTGCCGCACGCGGGGTACATGTATTCTGGCGCGGTAGCTGCGAGCGTTTACGCACAACTGCCTAAAGCAGATACGTACGTCATCCTTGGCCCTAATCACCAAGGTGTGGGCTCCCTTATTGCGGTTGCCCAAGACACTTGGAAAATGCCATTGGGCGAAGTGGAAGTGGACAAAACCTTTGTAGATGCACTGCCAAAACGGATTATTGACCTGGATGAAACAGCACATAAGTACGAGCATTCCATAGAAGTTCAGCTCCCTTTTCTTCAATTCCTATTCGATAAAACGTTCCTCTTCGTCCCTATCTGCATGAGTTTATACGATGAAGAAACAACGCGCGAAGTGGGTGAAGACCTGGCGGATACGATTGCCCAAATAGATAAGAAGGTAATACTGATTGCATCGTCTGATTTCACGCATTACGAACCCGATGAGATTGCGAGATCCAAGGATAAATACGTGATAGAAGCGATAACCGAGTTGAATGTTGCTAAGTTATATAACCGGATATACGAACGGAAAGTGTCCTTGTGTGGTCTTGGTCCGATAGCAGCGGTGATGTACGCGGCGAAGAAACTTGGGGCAACCGAGGGCAAGTTGATAAGCTACGCAACGAGTGGCGACAGCACTGGTGATAGGTCAAGTGTCGTGGGATATGGCGGCATCATAATCCGTTGAGTCAATCATTACACAATCATTACACTACACATACTATCACACACAGCCCGATGAAACCGCAAAAAGAACTCCGGAACATTGTTGCATGCCGTATATTCTTCAAGGAGTTATTACAGAGCAACTTATTCGTGAATACCGATGGCAGTAGCGTTCTCGTTACACCTACCGGTGCAAGCTGCAATAAACTCTTCGGGGTGGGTGTAGTAAAAGAGGCAGAGAAAAGAGGGAAGATAACGAAGATAAAAATAAGCGACATGACGGCTACGCTTAATATCTATACGGCTAAAGCATTTCACGTGGAATCCGGCGTTTTCCTGGCTTTTGTTGCTAAGCTGCATGTGCGTGCGAATACGGGTAAAGGTTTTCTCATGATCGTAGAGGAAGCGGCACCGGTAGCAGAATATGTGAGAGATACGGAGATATTAACAACAGCGAAGAGGACAATGGAGCGGGTAGAACTGCTGCGAAACCTTACATTAACTAAAAATGAGTTATCTAATGGAGTAGAACATGCCGAAAATACGTTGAGGGAACCGGTAAAGCACTACGCGATTGATGATGATAAACTGGATGCCTTAACGGACATGGCAATAAACGCCGTTAAGGGTGTGTGGCTGCATCACAATAAAACGACAAAGGAAATGGTTTTAGATGTGTTGGGAAAAGCCGGGAATAGTAGTATGGACCGCATGAAGTTAACGAGTGAGTTAGAAAAGAGGGGGCTTTTGGAAGAATGGATAGAGGAAATAATCGAGGAGTTAATAGAAGAGGGGCGATGCTATGAACCCGAGGCAGGGGCGGTGAAGGTGGTGTAATTATGGAATCGTTTGAAAAAGTGAAATGGATGCAATTGCCAAGGAATATAGTGATTGGCTCTAACGTCCTGGCTGAGATAGGAACGGTGTGCAAACACTTAGGAGTGGGAAAAGAGGCAACGATAGTTACAGGTGCGCATTATACAAGAAAGATAGCAGGCGAGAAAGTGTTTGAGGTTTTATCTGATGCGGGATACGAAGCCCAGTTGGTGGAAGTGCAAGCGATAAGCAGAGAAAGTATAGAGCAGGTGAAAGCGGAGGCAATAGGTGCGAAGTTCATACTCAGTGTTGGTGGTGGAACGGTCATAGATACGGGCAAGATTGCTTCTTTTGAGATGGATATTCCTTTCATTTCTGCTCCTACTATCGCATCGCACGATGGTATAGCGTCATCGCGTGCTTCGGTAAAGGATCCAGAAGGTGGCAGTCCTGTTTCCATACAGACGCATGCACCTCTTGCTGTTGTCGCGGACACGGGGATAATATCGTCGGCGCCTTACCGGTTTACCGCTGCGGGTTGTGGTGACATCATCGCCAACTATACCGCGGTACGCGATTGGCGACTTGCAGAACGGTTGAAGAATGTCGAGTTCAGCGGTTACGCAGCCGCTCTTTCTGAGATGACTGCGGATATGATACTAGCGAACTTTAAGGAGATACGGAGGGGAAACAAAAGGACGGCATGGACGGTAATAACGGCACTGGTGTCCAGTGGTGTTGCAATAAGTATTGCAGGCTCCTCAGCTCCGGCTTCGGGCTCTGAACATAAATTCAGCCATGCTCTAAATATAGTTGCCGATAAACCCGCGTTGCATGGTGAGCAATGTGGTGTTGGGACTATAATGATGACATACCTGTATGGCGATGATTGGCAGCGGATTCGAGAAGTGCTAAAAGTTATTGGTGCACCTACAACGGCAAAGGCTTTAGGCATAAAAGAGGAATATATAATAGACGCACTTACCTTAGCACACCGGATTAACCCTGACAGATACACAATATTAGGCGAATCAGGACTAACACGAGAAGCAGCGGAAAAACTTGCGCGGGCTACCGGCGTAATAAATTAAGGATGTGATAAGGGGCATGGAGACAGGAAGAGTCGTAACGTTGATTGGTGCCAAGTTGGCGAAAGAAGGTGAGGAGTTCATCTTTTCGGGTGCTGCGACTGAGTGTGAAGAGTGTAAATTGAAAAAATCGTGTATCAATCTCGATGTGGGTAGAAGGTACAGGATAGAGAAGGTGCGAGAAGAGATAAAGCACGATTGTTACATCCACGAAGACGGTGTGCGAGTGGTAGAAGTGATAGAACCGCCAATAAAAGTAGCTATTGATGCTAAACAAGCTATGAAAGGCTTTAAAATAGTTTTTGAGCCTGTTGATTGCGAACTACCGGAACTATTTGAGTTATGCCAGCCTATGGGCCTAAAAGAGGGCGATCGATGCACTATTCTGGATGTAATAGACGATATAAGGGGCGAAAAGAAAGGCCTGAAATTGGTTGAAGTACAGAGAGAAGCGAAATGAAAATAGATACGGTGGCGGTTTATCGCGAAGCCCGAGAGAATACAGCGGCACTCAAAACGCATTTGGCTCATCTCAACGCTCTCTCTCCGTGTCCTTAGCAGTAAATAAATACAAAATGTTTGTAGGTGTAGATCACGGAACCGTTGGAATACGATTTGCAGTGCGAGATGCCGATGAAGTGCGAGTTTTTGTGCTGGGGAGGAAGGAAGCGGCGGGGATGGACGGCAAGCAGATTTTAAGAGCAGTAGAAGAAGGTCTGGAAATAAAAACAGAAGAGATCGAACTGGCTGCACTGACTTATTCGATGGGCGATGGTTTCTCAACGATAAAGGATATAAGAACTGTACGGAATCGTGGTGTAGTAAGTGTAGAAGGGGCGGGAGCAAAGGTCGGCGGTGGTACAAAAGTGTTTAATGCGATAAAGACCGCGAACATTCCCACTATCATGATACCCGGGCTACATGCAGGCACGGAAAAAATAGACCGCAGGATGAAGTTCTTCTCGCATTGTGCAAGCCCGGAAAAGGTGGGTGTTGCATACCACATATACAAAAAAGGTTTCGAGCACTTTATCTTCTCTGACGTTAGCTCTAACACGGTTACGATGTGTGTAGCGGGAAGCGTAATAATAGGCGCAATAGATGCTTGTTTGGGCTCGCCGGGGTTGTATCACGGTCCGATAGACCTCCAGTTATTAAGAGATATTGATGGTGGAAAGCTGAGCGCAAACGAAGCCTTTTCAAACGCAGGAGTATTACGTAAGAAATGGTTGAAGGGAAGGGAGGATGAATTTGCTCTCGATGCACTATCTTTGTTTGTCGCAATGGAAATATCGGCGATGTGCGTTCTTATTAATGATTACGGGAAATCTACCCCCGAAGTTTTCTTGACCGGCTCGGCAGGAGATAATCAAGAGATGAAGAGTAAAATAGATGAGCTATTAGGCGTTAAAACTAAGACTTTAACTCGGTATAGTGCTGCGATCGGTAGTGCTGAAATAGCAGAGGACGTTTTTCACGGCGTTAAAAATATATTGGGGATAGAAGTAGAATAACTCTAAGCGGTATAAGCCTTTTGGTATTGGTGGCTTCATTCCGAAAGTCGATAGAGATTGCTGTACCTTATTGCAACTCACCCGCATAATGTACACAACAAAAAAGTCGAAGTCAGACTCATAGCCAATAATTTTACTGTTATTAGCCGTACAACCCTTTCTTCTACCACTCTTCAACTTCTCTTAATTTAGGGTCAATCTCATATTTAGTAAAGTTGTACTTTAGTCGGTAGTCTTCTCTTATCGCTTCAATCTTCTCTAAAAGTTCCTCGTCTAATTTTTTTAGTTGACTTAGTACACCTTCAATTTTTTTATCAAGTTCTTTTATCTGTGGTGTATCTCGAAATTTTAATAATTCATCCCGGTACTCTTCCCAAAAATCAATACGAGGTTGGATAGTATCAGGACTTCGCTTTATCGGATATCTAAAATTGATAATATAATTCCCAAAAATATGTTCTGATTCATCGAAAACCTCTGCTCTCAATCTATAAGCTTCCTCTCTCGATTCGTTGAAGTTATTCTTTAAAACTTTTAAGCGTTCTGTAAGTTCCGGTGTTTTAACCTTGCCTTCTATCTTAGCATAGAACGCTTTCAGTTCATCGTATAAAGCATTATGGGAATGATACTTAGTTTCCAAACTAGGGTTTTTTCCGATGAAATCTCTAACTGTAGCACACCTCTCGTTTTTATTATAATATAAAAGTTTTGAGAGTCCTTTGTCGAAGCGACTTTCCCCTGATCTATCTCGATACCAAAAAATTTCGTTGCCCTGAATAGCTTCAATTTCTTGTTTCAAAAAACGAATGGTCTGCGTCAAAACATCTTGAACCTCTTCTAAAATTTTGTTTCTTTCCCTGTTTTTTACCATTAATTCAGTTTGTTCGCTAACTTTCTTTGCGTACCAATAGGTTACCCCAACCAGAGCCGCAACGAGAATAATATTGCTTATTACATTGATGGCATCCCAGTTCAATTGTCCATTATTGAAGAAAATATCTGCGATATTCATGTTCAAAGCGATTTTTTTTATAGCTATGATAGATATTCATAAAATGTTAGTACCTGATACGTTCATTATCCGCACCAGATTTTTAGACCACCATTATTCAACGAGCACCTGCGGATGTATGAGGCTATCCTTTAGCGTTGCACCATTGAGGGGGGTGAGATCCGTTTCTCAGCAACTACCCGTAGGCGGTTTCATTACACCTTCCCCCTCTAAATAGCGGAACTTTTGTCCCATTTACAAAATACCCTTTCTCTTTCTTAGCGCAGGTTCTTCCTCGTAGAAAGAAAGTGTTGCACCATGATTTTACTACTTCTTGCCCTTTCCGCCCTTTCGCTTCATAGTGGGGCGAATCGCACCACACGCATCACATTTCACTACCCAGACACGGTCCATCTTAATAATATGCGTGTCCGGTTTCTGACACTCCCAGCATAGCACGTATTCATCCACGAATCGCTGAATTTGGTGTGCCATATCATCTGGCGAGAATCGGCCCTGAAAGATTGCCCTGGTACCTTCACTCTTCCCCGCGGTACCGAGTTCGTTCAGCAGGAACTTCATCACATATCCGGATTCGCGATTTATATAGCTGCAGACAGCGTCAAAATTCTCGAATATCGTAGTCTTACCCTCAATAAACACCTTTACACGGGGTATAACAAAACGAGAATCCGACGCCTTTGTGCTTGGTAATCGAGACAAAGCCCGATCTAATAACATTTCATAGTTGTATTCTTCCATTTCGAGTTGACACCTCTAACAATTTTACTACAATAAGCGCCGAGGAAGGGATTCGAACCCCTGTGTCCCAATGGGACACCGGCTCTCAAGGCCGGCGCTTTAGTCCGCTAAGCTACCTCGGCCCCTTTAGGATATGATCTAAGGCTTCTTTTTACCCCACCCGTAGGCCTTCCGCATTTTACTCGATCTGCCAAAGCCACATGCCACGCAGTATTTCGCATGTATGCCAAATGAACGACTTCCACATCTTCTACACCTAAGGTGCGACTTCTTCTGCCTTTTTCCCTTTGACGGAGTGCCTTTTACCATGGTTCCTTTTCACCGTGTTCTTTAGTTTTAGCCTCTCCTTTACTCGTTTCCTGCTCCTTTAGCTCGGTTGGCGAGATGTACACCACATTATCGCCCCGCACCAAAATCTCACCCATAACGTTCGTAACCGACATATCTTCGCCCAACTCCTCTGCTGTACTCAGTACTAAGTTCATGTGCAGGTCGTACCCGTCTAATACCCCTCTGAATTCTCGGCCACCTCTTAGTTTCACTATAACTGACGATTTCAACGATTTGTTCAATACGTCCAACGGCTTTGATCTATCTACCATGTTCATTACGTCCTTCTTCTTTACTGTGTTAACTTGCTTATACGTACCTTCGCATTTTATAATGTTGCTTTGAATAGATTAATATCATAGCTTATATCTTTATTTTTGTTTGGTTTTTATTTATCTTCAGAGTAAATCAATCATGGATGGAGAACACGAAAAATGGCTAAGTCTTTTTATGGATACATAGGAGATGCTTGGAAGTGTCCAAAAGAATCATATGTGGGCGAACTCAGGCGGGAAAGGTTAATGAAATGGCGGCGCGAGCCCGCAGTTGTAAAGCTAAATAGACCGACAAGGTTGGACCGTGCACGTTCTTTAGGCTATAAAGCGAAACAGGGGGTCATCGTAGTGAGAGCAAAGGTAAGGCGGGGCGATAGAAGGAAGACCCGACCGAAGCATGGTAGAAGACCAAAGAGGATGGGTGTGCACAAAATAAAGCCATCGAAAAGTTTGCAGCGGATAGCCGAGGAGCGCGCGGCGAGGCGATATCCAAATATGGAGGTTCTTAATTCTTATTGGGTAGCTGAGGATGGTAAAAGGAAATGGTTCGAGATAATCTTAGTTGAACCTGTAAACCCGGTGATAAAGGCAGATAAGACTCTTAATTGGGTTTGTCACAGTACTCATAAGGGCAGGGTCTTCCGAGGGATGACCTCAGCCGGGAAAAAGGGTAGAGGGTTAGTTTGAATTAAGCATGAACAGGTCGGGCGTGGTAGATTTACCACTTCACGGCGGATCAGCACCGTATTGGCTGGTAAAGCGTATGAAGGGCTTAGCACATGCTATGTTTGGGCTGCTAGTAGATGAACATGGCGTGGACGGCTTGATAGAGAAGTTGGCGGACCCGCTCTGGTTTCAGTCGCTTTCATGTGTTTTGGCTTATGACTGGCACAGTAGCGGGACTACAACCGTGGTCTGCGGCGTTTTAAAATCGGTTATCGTGCCCGAAGAATTCGGTATCGGCATTGCTGGCGGTAAAGGCAAAGCCTCAAAGAACACGCTGTCTGATATAGACACAATAGGCGATAAAATGGGGTTTAGCGATAGCAAAATAGCAGAGCTGAAATACGCAAGTCGAATATCGGCAAAGGTGGATAACGCATGCGTACAGGATGGCTATCAACTTTACCACCATTCAATGATTATCTCGGAGAAGGGCGAGTGGGCGGTGATTCAGCAGGGTATGAATCCCAGTAACCAGTTTGCGAGACGGTACCACTGGCTCTCTTCCGCGGTAAAGCGCTATGAAGAGGAGCCGCATAAGGGTATTGTTGGTGTGCGACAGGAAGAGGAAGTGCTGGATATGACGTCAAAAGCTAGCAGGGGCTGCAAAGAAACTTCGCTTGACCTTGTTAATGCCGGCACGGGCGAATTAGAGCGGTTATATAAAGAGCTCGGTGGTGGTAAAAAGATAAGAGCCGGGCAGAGAACGCTATTCAATTTTGAGGACGCCACGAAAGGTGGGGTTAACGAGGAATACGAAAAGTCGAAGGTGTACCGGTTGCCGATGCGCGTGAACTGGGATGCTTTTCGCGTGGCATACGATAGACAACCAGCGAATTATGAGCAGTTCCTGGGCGTACGCGGTGTGGGACCGGCAGCGGTAAGGGCATTGTCGCTCATCTCGGAATTGATATATGGCGAGAAACCTAGTTGGCGTGACCCGGTCAAGTACTCGTTTGCGTTTGGTGGTAAGGACGGCGTGCCGTATCCTGTTGACCGGCGCACAATGGACGAGACAACAGTGATATTACGCGATGTCATGAAGGAAGCGCGAGAGAAGGTAAAGACTATATGTTGAAAGCGTATTAGTTATAAGTGCGATGTGTATCATATAGGGGTCGTGGCCTAGTCCGGAAGGGCAGCGGGCTCCAGACTCGCCGACCGTGCGTTCAAATCGCACCGACCCCATTTTTACTTTTCCTTGCGCTTTCCACAAACTTTGTTGCGAATTCTGTATACGAAGCAGCATGCAGATGTGCGTACGCAGCGAGACAGTTCTTCGTGATAATACCATCCATACCGCCTTTTATTCCTTCGCCTCTCAACATTGTGTATGCGAACTCAACATCATCTTCGAGCGTTATTTCTGAGTGATGGAATTCATGCCCCTTGAACCTGTCCCCGCTTCGTCCTATGATACAATCGTTTCGGAACTCGCCTATTACATAATTCACCACTCTCTTCTCGCCAAATTTTACCCTGCCTCTTAGCACACCGCACATCTCGTAACTATTGCTTTCTTGATGTTCTGCATCACGACCCCGTAAACCCTGTACAGGTGCATATTCCAGTTCGTCCATCAAATACATCAACCCGCCGCATTCCGCATAGATAACGCCGTATCTATCGTAAAAGCCCTTAATGTCATGGCGCATCTGCGTGTTTGCGGATAATTCCGCGCCGTAAATCTCCGGGAAGCCCCCACCGATATAAACAGCGTCCACACCGTCCGGTAGCTTTTTATCCCGAATAGGGCTGAAGAATACGAGTTCCGCGCCTTCCTGCACGAGTAAATCCAGCGTATCCTGATAGTAAAAATTGAATGCCTCGTCAAAAGCCACGGCAATCTTGACATACCTAGATTCTCGTTTAAGCGGCTGGAAAACTTTCGCCACGGGCAAGTTCAGGGCAGGTGCCGACTTTGCAACATCTAATAGCCTATTCAGATTAACATTCGTCTCTACCGATGCTTTTATCTTTTTCAGCACGCTATCAAAAGTAGCCTCTCTATATTCACATTCCGTAGCGGTAATCAAGCCGAGATGCCGCATAGAGATGCCTAAGTCACGCTGCCGAGGTATCTTACCGATTACTTCCACACCGCTATACTTCTCCACCGCTTTCTCTGCCTTATCGCCATGTCGCTCACTCCCGATATTATTTAAAATGACGCCGGCTATCCGGAGTTCCGGGTCAAGGCTTTTGTAACCATTAACTATCGCAGCAACGCTCCTCGTTATGCTACCCGCATCAATCACAAGTATAACCTGGCAGCGCAGAATCTTTGCTATCTCCGCAGTGCTTCCTACATCATCAAAATAGTTCAAACCTTCGTAAAGTCCTCGCACGCCTTCTATCACCGCAATGTCCGCTCCCGCACTATTCCTTATAAAAAGCTCTTTCACCACTTCTGGAGACATCAAGAAACCGTCCAGATTACGCGAATGTCTGCCAGAAACCAGGGTATGAAACCCCGGATCTATATAGTCAAGGCCTACCTTGTAGCTTTGAACCACAAATCCCTGTGCTCGCAAAACGCTTAAAAGGCCCATGCATATGGTGGTCTTACCTGCGGAGCTGCGGTCACCTGCAATTACTACTCTTGGAATGGCGGTATCCATAGTTTATACTACAAGTTGCTTCTGGTTTAAAGTAATTTGACAAAATCATATTGTAACCACAGCAATCGGTATTTTTGTTATTTGGTGTTTCATGCAACTAAACGTAAAGCCTTTATATAGTATACTCATCAAAGACAAAATATGAATATACGTGGTAGTAGGAACACTATAGTTGTACTCATAGCCGTCTTAATCGCAGGAAGTTGTATCGTGGGTACAGCATCTGCCCACTTCGCGATGCTCTTTCCGGGTGGTAGCATGGATGTCGCCCCGGAGGATTACATTGCAAGTTTGGGCGAGGAAAAGACCGTGCTGATCACTGGGGGTGCCCATTCAAGGAACTGTTCGACTGTATTGATGTCCCGGAGGTATATGTAAGGGCACCTGATGGTAACATCACGCAATTAACTCCTGTTGAAACCTCTGTAGAAGGGGTAAAGGCGTATAACGTCTCTTTCACTGTTGATAAGCGGGGAGATTACATTGTTTATGCCGCGATGAATGTATCTGCGATTAAGGGTGAGTTTGTTGACCATGCAAAGGCGGTAATTCACTGCGGTCAGGCATCCTGGAATGGATGGGATGCGGAAGTTGGCGATAAGGTCGAGATAATCCCTTACATACGCCCCTACGGGCTAGAAGAGGGAACGGTATTCAAAGCAAGGGCGCTTCAGGATGGAGAACCACTCACAAACACAACGGTTTTTGTCGTAAAGTATCGTCTGAGCGATGATCCGGAGGTACTCAAGAAAGCAGAGGCTATCTATCCGCAGGACTCATGGATGATGGTGAAAGGACAGGTAAAGACCGATTCAGATGGTAATTTTGTATATACGCTCGATGAACCGGGGGTATGGGCTATTGCGGCCTTTGGTAAAGGTGTGATGGAGCGCAGCATCTTCCTCGTACCGGTATTCGAGTCTTTCCCGCCCGCAGAGAAAGGGGACTACACAGCCACTCCCAAGGCAGATACAACACCTGAGTCACCAGCAGCCGGAATAATCACGACAGTAGGGCTAATTGTGCTTATCGCTGTTCTTTTGATACGGAAAAGATCCGGAGAATTATGATGAAGAGCGGTTTGATACTGGCGATTTTTGTTATTATAGCATTGAGTCCCGCAGTTGTATCAGGGCATGCACTAGTCGTAGATTATGGAATTGAGTCGGTCTACATCGAGGCATACTACGGCGGTCTGACGGCTACACCTGTACAGGATGGAGATGTTGAAGTATTTTATCCTGATGGAAAGCTGTATGTAGAGGGTAAGACAGATGAAAACGGTATGTTTAGCTTTGATCCAAAATATGGGAAGGACTGGCTGGTTGTTGTTGAATCAACAGGTCACAGGAATGAGAAGACGGTCAATCTAACCACCGCCGCGGGTGAAACGAAAAGTGAATTCCCTCTTTATCTCAGGGTTTTTGCGGGTCTGGGGTATATTCTCGGAATTCTTGGCCTTTTTTTATGGTACAAAGCGTTTAAGCAAGCTCGGCAATCAAAGGATGAATGAGTGCCATACAGATCCATCTGTATCACGGAGTCAGATCGATAGCCGTGGATTCACGTGTAAAGATCGCAGTCAGAGTTAAGTTGTGTGGTCGTTAACGAAGAATAGACTCAGGCGCCTGCGCAATCTTAACCAACGCTTCTTGCTCAAGAAAATGCAGCTCACCGGTAACGACAAGCACATGTGGCAGTGCGCCAAATTGGTAGTCCTTTAATGCCGCAAAAGAATCCGCCTTTACCACTGGTTTCGCCGAGCCCGCTCGTGCTATACCCACAGCTAAAGAGTTCTTCAGCATTTCGGCACCCCGTTTCTCCTCTACTGATTCCAATAGCCGTAACGCATCGTTTAGGCTCATATCAATATCAAGATAGAGCAGAGTATGCAATCCCCGCTCCTTGTTTGCTAATACAGTATCGTAAGGCACCTCGGATATAACTTCGTTGTATGGCGGAGAGACAGTTGCGGATTTACCAAATTTATAGTTCTGAAGCCCGCATAAACCTGCAACTGCGCAGGATATGGACGGTGCATGTATTAGCCGCGTCTCTATTCCCCGGTCTATTGCTCTAAGTCGCAAATCCACATGCGTAGTAGCAATCATTGCATCACCACCACACAGTAAAACCACGTTCTGTGTCTTTGCAAGCTTCAAAATGCCCGTTTCTGCATGGTCCTCAAAATCGCTGCGGGTTCGCACAAAAATCCGCTTGCCATAAACTTCCTGCATCTTTGCTAGCGTTTTGCCACCCAACGGCGCGGTATAAAACTCAGCATAAACGGCATCCGCCGCTCTTATCGCTTCTAACCCTTTCACTGTTATGTCCGTTTCATCGTATAGTCCAAGTCCGATAAAAGTGAGCATAAACAAACAATTAGTTTAGAATAAGAAAAGTTGTACTTGTTTAGCCGCTGGGATGCAAGATGCGGGACTATAAACTATGGCAGATTCGTCCGCGGTTATGGAGTTCAATTATCCTAGTAGTTGATCAGAGCTGGGTTCTCAGATTTTCCACGTTGTTCTGCGAGCTTGACCTTCGCAAACATTACCATCGGCGCGTTCCGAGAGTCCTGATTCCCCCCAATGGAGGGGATAGCCAGTACGGGCAATCTGCGATGCGGCTTCTTATCGGCAGACTGGTATTTTCGGTTAGATTTTTAGTGCCCAGATCTATACTGGTCCCAAATTATTTGCTCACTCTTACAACATACTCCTATGGACGAAGAGAAGACAATCGAACGTAAACAAAAATATAACGGCAGGGTTGTTCAGTTACGGGTTGATACTGTCCCCATACCAGGTGGCATAACACAGAAGCGTGAAATTGTCGTTCATCCTGGTGCTGCGGCTATTGCTGCATTGAACGAGAACGAAGAGGTGTTGTTAGTGCAGCAGTACCGAAAGGCGGTGGAGAGCACAACTTTAGAGATACCTGCAGGTACTCTTGAAACAGGCGAATCGTCAGAGGAATGTGCTAATCGGAATTGGTCGAGGAAACAGGGTTTCAGGCGGAGCAACTGGATAAACTGGTCAAGTTTTTTCCTTCGCCTGGATTCAGTAGCGAAATTATACCTGTGTTCAAAGCGAGCGGGTTAACGAAAGTTTTGGATGTTGAAGCGGAACTTGCGATACGGTTCGTGGGGCTGGCGGAAGTACGGGTTAAAATACGGAAGGGCGAGATAAGGGATGGTAAGACTGTTATTGGTGTGATGGTGGCTGCTGCATTCTGTACAACGGATTAGGAGTTTTGTAGTTGTATAGCGGTTAGGGGAACTCACAAATAATAATATACCCACAACAGCCACCCGTTATACAGATTGTTTTTTTGTGTAAAGAGTCCAAAAATACTGTTATCACACACATTACGATTTTGACCGACATAATTAAAGTTTAACTACTGCTACATGTAACTAACTGGTTCGATTAAGAGGAGAATTATCAAAATGAAAATTGGATGGATACCTGAAGCCGTCAAGGAAATTCTTGATGAAACTGCAAAGAAATTGAGTGGTGCGAAGAGGAGAGAATACATTGCCATGATCACGATCAAATTATTAGATGGCAATGCCCGCAAAGCAGAGCGGGTGTTTGGTTGGAGTAGAACAACCGTTAAAAAGGGGATGCGCGAGTTGGCTATGGAGATAAAATGTATAGACAATTATTCTGCCCGTGGCAACAAAAAGACTGAGGAAAAAATACCAAAACTCGCTGAGGATATACGCTTGATTGTCGAGCCGAAGAGTCAGGCGGACTCCCATTTTCAGACGACATTTGCATACACAAGGATAACGGCAAAAACCGTCCGTCAGGCTTTGATTGATGAAATGGGGTATACAAATGATGAACTGCCCTGTGAGAACACGATAGGGTATATTTTAAACCGATTGGACTATCGGTTGAAGCGAATTCAGAAGACTAAACCGCTCAAAAAGATCCCTGAAACGGATGCTATCTTTGAGAATGTTGACAGAGTCAATCGTCAAGCGGATGAGAACCTGGAAACGCTGAGGCTCTCTATTGACACAAAGACTAAAGTGAAGATCGGTGATTTTTCCCGCGATGGGAAGACCAGAGAAAAGGAACCTGAGGGGGGGCTTTAGATCACGATGTTGCGCATGATGCCCAACTGGTGCCTTCTGGTATTTTTGAGCCAGCAAATGAGTTCCTGTCCATTATCTTCGGCACTTCAATCGAGACCAGTGACTTCATTGTAGATTGTTTGGATCAATGGTGGGAAGAAAATAAAGGGCGTCACAGCCTTATCAAAGAGTTGGTTATAAATCTTGACAATGGACCACACATTAATAGCCGTAGAACTCAATTTATCAAAAGGATGACCGAGTTCGTGGACAAAACGGGGTTAATACTGCGATTAATTTATTATCCACCCTACCACAGCAAATACAATCCAATTGAGCGATGCTGGGGTATTTTAGAAGAACATTGGAACGGTACGCTCCTGTCTTCCAGTGAGAAAGCTCTCGAATGGGCTGGAACCAGGACCTGGAACGGCGTGCGTCCTGTCGTTCATCTCCTTGATGCCATCTACCAAAAGGGGGTAACGCTGACAAAAGAAGCAATAAAAATCTACGAAGATAGGATCGAAAGATCTGAGACTTTGCCAATGTGGGATGTTACTATAAAACCGGCTTTTGGGTAAACTATTTATTGGGAGTTCCCTAGAATGCAGGAAACGTCTGAAATGCCATTAGTATTGGCTCTTTTCCTTGTTCCTGCCGGTTATCATTTATCTCTCGAAGAATGTCGGACATCCTTCCTAAAGACTTATCTTTGAGTGGTTGGTCGATTAAAATGAAGTCGTCCAGAGTAATGGAAATCGTTCGTTGCCCCTGATATGTCAATTGGTTGAAAGCCGGATCGGTTGATGTCCAATAGTTTATCCGTTTTCTCAGAGCTTGCGACGATACCGGGATGTTTTTGGCTAATTTCACAATGTCATTACCAGAATATCCCCCTCTTTCAATCTG
>QENJ01000041.1 GCA_013374505.1 Candidatus Methanophagaceae archaeon | reverse complement strand
TCTAATTTTCGTGGTCATTTGGAAATAGCTAGAGCTTTTCTAGAAATTGATGAAAAATTTGAATCTATGGAAAAATTTGTGCCAAAAACTGCATATGATATGCAAATATTGTCTTTATTTTCTCAATATATGGTGGTTTTTATTACTAGAACTATTGAAGGATCAGTAAAAAATATTATTTTTACTAAATGCAGATTATCATATAAAAGTGAAAGTGAGATTAAAGAGATTGAAAAACAATTAAAAGAGTTTCAAACTCCTTCAAAAGAAAAAATTTATTATTATTTCAATAATATCTTGGGGATTGATTTACAAGACGACAATTTTGATAACAATCAGTTTACAGCATTAGGTCAAATAGTAAATGATCGACATAAAATTGCACATTCGGACCCTTTTTTAGGAGCTGTACAGTATTTAAAATCATTAAATGAAGTTAAAAAACATTATTCTGAAATAAAAAAATTCGTTTCAAAATTATGTGAATTAACTTCATGTTAATTTATTTAATTAACTCTATCTTTTTAGCGCCTTGTTTTTAGATTTGAAGAAATTGCAATGGATTCCTCAAGCCTCTCCGAGCATGAGAACATCTATCGCCTTCAGTCACTATACCCCATACTTAAGTACAAGGCCTGCCTTTAAGCACGACCACCGACAACCTAAACTACACTATTACCACAGGTATAACATAGATATAAAAACTTTTCGATTTTTAAAATTTTGGATATTGTCCACCAAAAAGTGTGTTATAAAACGTATTGTACCAGGTTTTGTGCGCTTTTCCCTTCTCCTCATCCATCACAACACCAGTGTAGTATCAGTCTTCTCGTAACCCCTCTGCACCGATATATACCTCTCCACCCCACCCCATCCAGTTGCGAGGATGTTTTGATAAAACCCTTAAGCTGCGGAAATCCCTGTTTCTTTGCTAAAGCATTCTTTTCCAAAGAAAAGTCTCTATTATTCTCCTCTGCCGTTTCTGCAACTTTTCCCCCTTCCCCACCAATACAGTCCCGCGACATTTCGACACGACGACTAAGTGGTCCATTAGCAGCGAAAACGTATGCCGGTCATGCCTGAGTACCTACAATGTTACCTTCTTCGCATCCACTTCGCCCATCGCTCTATAAGGTAACCACTAAACACGTCAATACGCTCTAAAAGCTTTTATGCTACTTTCGTTCTCGAAAAAATTAATATGACCCCATCTATTCGCAAAATAACGTCAAAATAGGAGCGACAAAAACAACGTGAAAGTCATGAACCAGCAGAAAAGCGTCATAAACCCGATATAAAGCCAATCCTTTGCTCCTTCTATCTTCGTCTTAAAGAGTGGATATGCGAATTTCTGTAACAAAATTATCAGGATCGCAATGAGCAACCAATCCTCCGACTTTATACTTGTGTATATGTTCAGTGTATTGCCATCTGCCTTAACAATGCAGATATTACTGCCTGTTTCGTCATTTATCAGCCATTTATCCGTGTCTTGCTTCTCGACTGTCCCATTTTCGGGGACTGAGTGCCCTTTTGTCTCTAACAGGTCTAACAACGTATCCGGAACGATACCGTTATCCAGGTTCTCTTTTGCCTGATCACCTACCGATAGTGTGTATGGAGTAGCCACAAATATTGAGAAGCAGATAATGCCTGCGAGAAGGCCAAATAGTATGGGTATTAGCGTTTTTTTCAAGCCCTCTTGGTATTCTTTCTTTTCCTTCTCTTCTTTTTCCCTATCTTTTTTGTCATTCCCCATCGGCTTCTTCCACTCAAGTTATAGAAACACTCGTTATATAAGATTACCACCTTTTTTAGCTGGTATACGGCAATCCACATTTTGTGGGTATTTTAACTTTAATCATGGCAATGGCAGGTATAAGTGAAGCGGCGGCATTACAATTCAAAAACACAACAAAGATAAGTTTAGATAGGGCTTTATAGCTGAAAATACGAAGGAGGAGAAAATAGAAGGAAGTTTTACTTTATACACAACAAAATATTGCGCGCACAGAGCAAAACATCGCCCGAGTAATGGGGCAGATGTAAATTGGTGTCAGGGATCTGGAATTTTGTTTTTGATACGACTGGAAAAAAAGCATAGTACCTATTTGGCTCATCATTAGAGAGGAATAGCGAATATACCAATATTAACTTAGCAGTTAAGGGAATAATGCCAGAGGTATCTTTTAAATTTTATGGTGAATTACTGAGAAGTTCAGGACATTCTTGAAGCGCTTGGAGCGGTAGGGGATTTTACAACTGGAATGCAATTTGAGGATTAACTCGCCAAGTCAACAAACATATGGTATAAAATTATTTTTTCGCCGGTAACTTTTTGGGTATGAGTACTCTTATGCATCAATGAATAGCCGAAACACCCTTGCACTTTATCGATGGGAATTATTTCATTTGTTTTTGTTCTCCTATCTTCCAATGCTTTTTTAACAGATGATAGTGCATTGTCAATTGGTTTTGATAATATGTATCCTAACATAATTCCTCGATTATGCCCCCTACTATATTTTCCACCTATGGAGTTCATTACACCTTTCTCTACGTATGGACCTGCTAAACTAGCCCCTTTTCCAAAAAGGCGCTTCGCTTCCGCTGCTAGGTAGCTGTTAGGGTGGTAATTATCCCATGTAAATCGGATGTCGATTTCAGATAATTGGCTAGAAGAAGTGGGATCGCTAAGGGTTCCAGGAAAAATATCAACACGTATGATATATTGTTCACTATCCTCTTGTTCAGCATGCATCTCAGCGACTAACTTTCTAGTTATATTATTTTCGTATTCTTTAACATCAAAATCATATTTCTCTCGTAACCTTTTAGTACCGAGGATTAATAGATGAAGAGCTGCCTTTAAGTAAGCACTAGGAATTGAGAATGATGGCTCTCCCTTATGCGTCTGATTATAATACGCCATCTTGGCTCTCCATATGCTCCCTGATGATTTCGTCTGCATCATTCAAAGCTGACGATTCAGACCAAAATCTTTTTTCTGATGGTTTGATGATGTACAAACGTTCCCCTTCATATACCCTAAGATGGCCCCATGCATATACTCCCCCCGAAATCTCTTTTTTTACATTTTCTGATAATTCTTTTAGTGCCTCTTCTATCCCCTTAATTTTCTTTGGTTCATTGGACTGCTTTGCTCTTTGAGATGTTTGTCTGAACTCAACTAATGTTAAAGGAGATTTATGTTCTAGTTCGTATAATTGATAAATTACTTTTTTGTCTTCTAATGCCAACATGCCATTTAATTGTTTTGATAACCTATTTGCGTACTTTTGTAATTGATCTGATGTGGGACGTCTGATACTTCTTAGTTGGATATGCTTCTTCCGGTTTAAAAAGTGATCTATTGTGTAATTAATTGTATCGTCCACAATAATGCGTTCTTCCTCGTTTAATTCATACAGGTCACAGACACATTTGAATAATGATTCTTCTAGACCTTTGATTTCTGATGAAGAGGCGGATTTCCAAGATTTACACAACTTATTTTCGATTACAATTACTTCCCCCCATTTATTGTTTTCAAAATCAAAAATTGATTTTGGCAAAGGCATATTAAGCCAATCTCTTTCTTCTATCAGTCTCTTAAACCAGCCAAATTCTCGACTCAACAAAAATGCAAAATATAAAGTTATTTTGCTATTAAGAATAATATTAAGTCTGTGTGCAACTCGCACGTCAGCATCATGAAATGAGAAACCAACAAACGTCTCTGAATAAACCGTGTCTTTTGGTATGAAAACGACCCTTGTTTCATCATTCTTTAAGCTTCTGCGAACAACCAATAAAGGGGCTCTAAAAATAGCCATCTTTCTAGTACGATGTAGAGCATCATACTGAAACTTCGGCAGATTATTCTCAGGGTCTATAAAATACTTAAAATCACAATCTTTTTCTAACATAGGATATCCTTTATACTCTCTCGCAGGTTTAGGTAACTCAGTCGACTTTGTTACTATCTGGTAGCCACGACCGTATTTTTTGTTATCAATTCCAATCTTATGCAAAACATCTTTTAATGAGGGGTTCTCGATTAACTTTTTCATTAATTCAAAATCTCTTTGTGACCCCCGGAACGCAATTTTCCATAAATAGGGATACTTACGTAATATTGAAATGGATATTGTTTGAATGTCGGGCGAATGAATGATTATTGCTTCTCTTTTATTTATAGTAGGATACCATTTCGGGCAAATGTATGTGACAGTAGAACTTTCCTCGGAAGGATATGGATTATAAAAAATTACGCTACCCGGCATAACAGGGGGTCTACTATGCCCTCCAGTATCTTTACCCCCGAAAAGTATCTTCTCATTGGCCATGTCGGTAAGGTTAATGACCACATAGACATTGTTGTCCTTTAAGAACGAATTAAACCATAATTCATCCTTTTCGTTCTTTTTTCCCAATTGATAAAAAATCCTGCTGGCAACAATAAACGCAATTCTAGTATCATGTCTGGCAAAATCTCTCACACGAATCATAATAGCTTGGTCAGGATTCTTACTAGGTATATTCTCCTTCTCAATATATTCGTATGTCCACTGTCTACCGGATTTGGGATTATCTGGATCGCGTGGAGCCGATCCTTTCTTTAATTCTGTCCATGGAAGGTTCCCTATGATGAGGTCAAATTTAAGTTTGTTGAATGGCTCATTTTGATTGAATCTATGTTCCCAATTACATATATCTTGCTTATAGAGTGTTGGATAATAGTCCTCTCTCCATTGTGAGTGATAGATTAGTTTTGGGAATTTAATAACTTCGGGATTGTCGGGATTCTCATCGAGTTCCAATAACGCCAAATAGAGGCTGAATGCAGTGACTTCAATTGCACCGGGTTCAACATCAACGCCATATATCTGGTTTAATAATATATCAAGAATATCATCATGGGTGAGTTCCCTTTCCAAGGTAACTTTCTTTTTCGCGACAAGTCTGCGAAAAGCATCTACGAGAAACACACCTGAACCGCAAGCGGGATCGAGGATACGGGCATCATCCGGCAAATCTAACATTGCTATTGATTGAACTAATTCTACAAGATGAAGCTTTGTATAATGAATACTCTTTGCCCTTGCGGCGGTTGGATCCTTTGAGTGCGCAAACATCTCATAAATACTGCTTATCAATTCGATTGGAATTATTTCGAAACTATATGGCCACAATCTTTTCTGGCAAGGTATACTAGGATCATCATAAATTTTTTCAATGTCTTTCATCGTAGTACCGTCAAAGAATGCGCGGATAATTTTCAAATGGATGTTTTCAACCCAACTTTCCTCATCCTCGTCTATCGGAAATAAATCGCCATTGAACGTACTGCGCAACCATCGGAAAAAATTGTATAACTGTTTTTTATCCGTTAGCAAACCCTTCATATCGCTATGCCCGAATTTCGGCTTTAAGAATTCCGATGTGATTATTTTGCGATCCCACAAATACGCCATAAAAATAGCCCTTCCAAGAATCGCATGAACTATATGAACTGGGAGACCCCCCTTATCACGAGTTAAAATTTTTTCAGTATCCCATAGATCGTCCAACAACGCTTTTTCAACTCTCTGATTAGGATCGATCTTCTTCCCTATGTCACTTTCCCAAAACTTACCTGTGTCAAATAACTCTCGCCTAAATTCTTCAACACCTTTCAGTCCCTTAGAGGTTATATCCAGCACGGCTAAAATATGATCGTCTTCAGTATCCGTTTCTTCAGGTCTGGCGAATGCATCGTATATGCGCACATTTGTTGGACCGATTAACCAAAGAAGTGGCGCCATCCCTGTGTTCCAAATATCTTTCCTAATCTGTTTTATATCTTGTGTGTCATCAACTATTTTAAAATATATGCAGGAATGTCCCGGTCTCCCTTTAAGAGTTGCAGGCGATTCATAAATCAAATCTATTTTAGTCTCTTCTCGATTTTCGTTCAGAATAAGTCTATGACGAAGGGATATAACATAGTTTTCCTTTGCCCGCTCAGCATCAATTAGTCCCTCCACGGGGTCCCCACTATCTGTGAGGAAACCCGCCGACTTCAATGTAATGTTAATAGATTCTTCTAGCGTCAGCACTTCACTCATTCATTCGTTTCTCCTCCTAGCATCCTTTCACCGCACACAGTTCGGTACGCCTTTAGTACTCTTTCACTCCTGCCCCCTTAGATCTTTTAATATTCTTCTTAATTCTTCAAATGTATAGTTATCCGAGAGATTAGTAACAATCTCAAATATTTCTTTTAGTTGTTCGAGCGCATATTCATTTTTATATTTGATTATGCTGAAGGATTTTGTCTTATCAAACTTATTCTTCTCTTCTCCCTGCTTCTTTATCGTTACTTCTCCCCATCGCTTATTCGCCACTCTCATATCTTACACCAAAAATTATACTATTGGTATAATTTAAACACATGTAAGTTATTCGGATTATTCTGCTGAAAAGAGGAAAGTTTACGCCCTTTTATAGCGTTCACCACCCGAAACCAGTGGATCACCTGTACCTTATGCCTTGAGCAAGAATCACGGGCTTTGAAAGAACAGATTGGTAATGTTGAACCATCTTAGCGGGCGCGGCACGATTCCTTCATCAACTTGGCTTGACCTTGAATAGTTTAGGATGACCAAAAGAAGCTTTCACGCGTTTCACTGAAAGCCTTGCTATCTTTGAACGGATTGGCGATAACGCAGGTCAAGCAGTTTCACATTCAGAGATTGGCAAGCGGTTGCGAGGGGCTGAGCATTTCAAGGTGGCTCTGGACTTCTTTCAGCGGGCATTAAATACCCACCGATGGCTTGGCAACCCTGTCAAGGTGGCTATTGACTTTGAAAGCATGGATTTCGTATTTGAGACGCAGGGACATTATCAGGAGGCGCTGCAGTTGAAAAAGCAGTACGGCAGTCCACAAGATATTGCCATTACCGAGCAAAACATCGCCCGAGTAAAGAGGCAAATGTAAATTGGTAACTTTAAAACCTCTCTTCAACCCAGTCATATACTTTTATAATCCTCATCCGAACGTGTAATCAACCTCGGCACGAGCGTTGAATACCTACCCAGTTGTATCCCGTATTTTTCGTTATACTCTGACATATCCATGAGTTCGCCAGACCTGTGCCGTGCTCTCTTTATCCGCGTACCCTCAATCTCCCACCCGTGCTCCACTTCCAGCTTCTTCAACAACTCCATCCTTCGCATCACGTGCAATTCCTGCTCTGACCGCACATACAAATGCCAATCGTCAGAGTACTCACCAAAGAACTCTTTATGTGCTTCGTTCTCCGCTTCTAAACTCGCAAGTCGCGGGTCTCGTAACGCAAGAGGTCGGTGCAACAATTTAGCACACATCGCAATCGCCTCTTCTTTCGTCTCTACCGGCACGAGCATATGCACGGGACATGGCTCAACCTCTTTTCGCTCGCCCGTGACACCGTCATACATCCACCACTTGCTCCTGTCGTCTTTATCACCCAGGAAAAATCGCTTGAACTCGAACCCCGAAGGGCCAACCACAACAGGGATGCCCGACCTCACGAGCCCGGACGCCACGGAATACAGCGTCTCTGTCGCTGCACCCCAGATTATCACGACCACAGGTAACCTCGCATAAAGATAATCCGCAATCTGTGTCCAGTTAGCCTTTGGCGTGTACGCGCTACCAACAAGTGCGCCACGATAAATCGCCGAAGGTACATGCGACATAGCTGTGCAGCCACCGAAATTCACCAGCCCCTTCAAAACTCCCGCTGCGATGTACTGCTCAAATAAAAACTTCTGCTCCTCTTCATCGAAATATTTCGCGACGTCCGCAGCGACACATCCCGACACACACACGAGATAGTTTCGGTCCAGGAAATATCGCGTCATCGCTGCCACTTCACGTTCCGAACCCGGATAATTACCACAGCCTATAATATTAACCATTCCAGGACCGTTTCCACCGAGTATCACCCCAAAAGTCAAGTCGCGCCATTCCAACTCGGACATGGGCCCCCTACCGGCACGCATAAGATAATTATCGTCCTTTAATCTGCCAAGCACGGATGCCGCGCTTATGGCTAAGTCAAGTATGTGAATCCCTTCAGGACATGCTCGTTCGCACTTACCACAGAACATACACTCTTCGTAAATATCCGCAAGCGGTTCAAGATTAGTTTTTGCGGCTGCCATCGCGTTGCTTAATTCCAATCCACCGGGACACGCCCCCACACAGGAGTCACAGGAGTTACATTGTGAAGCATTCCGTTTTAGCGCCTCTTCTGGCAGCAGATAGCTATCTTGCCTTTTGCCACGCTCTTTCAACACTGTTGCTAATTTAACTGCGAGTTCGCCTGCTTTCTCGGGACTTGAAATCCGCACACCGGGCAGGTCCGAGTCTATTATAGCCGCGAGCACGTCCTCCACAGAGTCGTCTGAACGGTCTTCTAACGATTCCATTGTGGTATATCCTGATGCTATCACTTTCGTATCCACCCGCTTCGCTTCTGCCAGGACGTCAAAACCAGTACACAGCTCATTCACCACCACGACATCGGGAATGCCCGCTCGTATCACTTTTCTTGCCTTTACACCTGACGTGATAACTTTCCCACGTTTATAAAACCGTGGTATGTCATGCCCTACCGCACCCACGCCACAAATCTCTATCGCATCCTCTAAAGTTTCCCGCTTCACATGTTCAACTGCGAACCACGCGGGCAGGAAAATATTGCCCATGAAAACTACTACCGGTTTATTTGTATCCACAGTACCCATGCCGACTCGGGTCTCAACCGCGGGGAACTTGGGATATTCCGTGCCGGGATGCTTACCGGCATTGAGGAACTCAAAGCAGCACATCTTTATGCTTTCTGAAAGTTCCATTGCAAGGAACGTAAGTGAGCCCGCATGTAGCGCCTTCTCCTCAAATTCCAGTACGCTTTCGTTACCGGAATAAGCCGCGAGAAGCAACTCGGACAACTGTGATTCGGCATAAGACAGCGCTCGGCCTATATCACCCAGGTTCTTCGTATAAAAACCCGTCAGCATAGATGTGTTCATGGTGGGATACGTGATAGAACGCCCAATATCTATCGCTTTCGTCACACCAAACGTGGGTAGCGAAAAGTTAAATAAAGCCCTTGCAACGGTTAATTGCTGGGATAGCCCTTTACAAGCCTCTTGCAAACTTAGCTTCGCTTGATACGCTTCACCCAAATCCAGACCACACAAGCCGATTTTACTTCCGGGTGGGTCAATAGCACAAGGACCCTGCGTGCAATTGTCACAAACAGCCTTTATGTTCGTGTATCGCGGATAATACCGATTCAAAAGCACGTTATCCCATTCTGCAATGTCAGCTGCGTGCGCATATATGTTCAACTTTGGCTGCCACAGTTTCAACCGCCGCTCGCCCATCTCACGCAGTATATCCTCAGCGATGTCTTCTATCTCCTTGCCCCTTAGGTCGCGCACGGCATCCTCAAGTAAAACCTCTACTTCTCCTACTTTCACGAATCGCCTGTTATCTCGATTTTGCATCTTTGCACCCAATTCCTTTTTGCACTTACTTTCAAGTTCTTCTTTGAAGCATAAAATACGTGATAACCTGTCTATGATGGCACATAGTATGCACTCCACCCTTTTACACTTTAGTAATAAACATCTTTCAAACTAACTAACTAACATACTACAAAACCATGAGATTACAAAAAACTAAAATACCTGTTGCGGCATGGCTCGGTTATGATTACTTCAAAGAAGAACGAAAGGCAGTAAAGTGTCTGACAGTTATTTTGCGGACTAAAGGTTGTTATTGGCGTAACTGCACGATGTGCGGCTTCTGGCAGGAATCGGCAGATGTATCGCAGGCGGACATCCTGGCTCAAATGGTACATTCGTTACGAAACAGCCCCCCGGACGAAGAGTTTATACTAAAGATCTTCACTTCCGGCAGCTTCCTTGACGAACGCGAAATATCGGGCGATACAAGACGAGAGATAGCGCGGATGCTGAGAAAGAAGACCGCGATAAAGAAGTTAATTGTCGAGTCGAGACCTGAGTTTGTAACTGTAGATAAACTAACGGATTTGAACAGTGTCGAACACCTGGAACTCGCTATCGGGTTAGAAACAGCAGATGAGTTCATCAGGTCGAATTACATAAAAAAAGGATTCTCGTTTGATGATTACAAAACGGCTGCAAAGATCGTGACCGAATGCGGTGCCACAGTAAAAACGTATCTTCTGCTTAAACCGCCGTTTGTATCTGAGAAACAGGCAATAGAAGACGTTATAAAATCAGCAGAGCTTGTTTCGCAATATAGTACCACAATCTCATTGAATCTTTGTAATGTGCAAAAATATACCGTGCTGGAAGATTTATGGCGAAAAAAGTATTATCGTACTCCGTGGCTCTGGAGCGCGGTGGAAGCGATAGAAAAGATAAAAAAAAAACCAAGAGGTCACGGTGATGTCGGACCCTGTGGGTGCAGGGCATATCCGCGGACCTCATAATTGTGGCTCATGCGACTCGGCGTTAAAAAACGCGATACTGGACTTCAATGTGACGCAGGACTTGAGTATATTCGAGTGTATTGATTGCGAGTGCAAGGATGTCTGGGCGGCACTGTTAAGATCCGATGCCATCCTGTTCGGCTCGGATCCCGTTTAGACTGTGCGTGTTGGCAATGAAGTACTTAGCATTCGCAGGGATACCCCATCTCCTGCTTCATCGCTTTCCATTTAGCGTCCGAGATTCTGAATGTTACTCCTTTCCGCTCCGCATTCTTCGAGTCCAAGATGTCGCCTACGTGTAGCACAACCATTACCGTTAACAGCATCGTTCCGATTATAAGCTGAGGTTCTATCGCTACATGCCCGCTCATCAGAAATAGGTAGTTATCTACCGCTGCAACTAAACCTCCGATTGCAAATACCGACAAGAAACCCGCACTCATCCAGCCTAGTTCCCCTTTTTTAAAGAGTATAAACGGCGAGGATAGAATCAAACCCGCAGCAAGAACTTTAAAAACGAGGAAACCCATCGGTCCACACATATAAATGATTTCACGTAATAGTGGATTGGATTCCGCGCTTATGCCGTATTTCCCTATCATGAGCACTGCTGTAACTCCATCTAGCAGTCCGAAAGTTAAAACCCCTGCTACAAATAGCGCTACATGTATATGCCACCATGACTTACATATTTCGTATCTTTTAATGCTTCTCATGTTATAAATATTCAAGAATATTGCATTAAAGTCATTCCATTATGTACAGAATTTTACTAATCGCTTTCAAAAAAAATGTGGATGTCTTTAATTTAAGTTTCGACATTATGAAAAAAAATGTCGCTGCAATGTTGGGGTGTAGTGGGGAAGTATATATCGGGGCAGAAGGGTTACTAGAAGGCGGACTACTGTACCTGTGGTTGTGGTAGATGCAGAAAAAGAAAATTTAGAGCCACAAGACTTGGTACATAAAGCGTTATAACTAACTTTTTGGCGGGCGGCATCGAAAAATAAAGCGAAAAGTTTTTATAATCCTGTGATAAAAAAGGTAGATTAAATCATCGGCACTCGTGCTTAAAGGACGGCCTTAAGTACGGGGTAAGTGACTTTTGCATAGCTAAGATTCAGGCGCTCAAAAAGCAATAAAATCTTTTTAATGTCAATAGACAAATATAACTATAATGTGGAATAGCAAAAAAGGATTTGAATTAGCATGATGTTTGATACAAGTGAAGATGGAATAAAAGAATTAATTGCAGAAGGTGAATCAACCACCGTTGAGTTTAAACAACGTCTACCACCGGATAGTATTTTAGCAAGAACATTAGTAGCTCTTGCGAATACTAATGGAGGAATTATTCTCATTGGTATTAGTGACAAAGGTGAAATAATCGGATTAACAAAAAAGGAAGCCTCTGTTACCATAATAAGAATACAAAGAATTAGTACCAACCTTTTAAATGCGAACATTAATACTGGCATTACAAACATAGATGGAAGGATTGTTGTTTATGCAATTATGAATAAAGTTCCTGAAACTCTTTATCCAATTAGAACATCTACTGGAGACTTTTATAAAAGAGTGGGACATTTAACCAAAAAGTCAACAGAAGAAAAAGTTGATCAGACATTGATAACAGGACCAACCGTAAATGTTTTTGTAGCGATGTCTTTTCGAGTATAGGAAGAACCCGCATTAGTTGATTATTTTGAAGCAATGAAAAGAGCTGTAAGAGAAGCACAAGTCCCAATTAATCTTATGAGAATAGATCTTTTAGAAGGTGACTATGAAATATCTCAAAAAATTATGGATAAAATTTCTGAATCGGATTTTGTATTGACCGACTTTACATTGAATTCAAGTAACGTTTATTTTGAGGTTGGGAATGCTAGGGGTAGTGGAAAAACTGTTATACAGACGGCACGTTCAGGTACTCTTTTAGAATTTGATACTAGAAATTGGAGAACAATATTTTACAAAAATGCAACAGAATTAGAAAAAGAACTAATACCTGCATTAGTAAATGCCTATAAAGAAGTCTTAAAAAGAAAGGAATAATCAAATAAATAACTTTTATATGTTTACTTTAAGGTGTAGCCCTGCGCCTAAAAACAAATACAGAATCCTTGTAAACCGTAGAACTCAGTAACTATGAGCATCCTCTTGATGCCTCTAGATTCATCGGGAGGTCCGGGACTGAAAATATCCTTCTTGCTATGAATGAGGGCAATTACGCTAAATACTCAGAGCATTTCGACCAAACAAATGAAGAACGCTATACCAGCGGCTGTTTTTAGTGATACAAACGCGGTGATAAAATCAAAGATTGGGAATTATGTATCAAAGGACTTCAGGAAATCTGAGAGGAAAGACCAATACACATTTGTGTACTACAAAGCAAGATTCACCGAGGAGCCCAGCGATGTTATTGTCAAGGTGTTTTTCCAAGAACTCGAAAGAGATATGAACGTATTAGGGCTGTGGTCAAACTCGCAAAACTCGCCAAAGTTGCGAGAGAAATAATGAAAAACGCATATGAATGCCTCGAATTATTGTAGGGTGGAGCGACTGGGGCTTCTTTTTTTTGAGCTCGGAACACAAAAGATTTACAGATTTACAGATTATTAGTCCGCCTATGAAAAGCAAATTGAAATGCCCAAAATGTAACTACGAGTTCGAGTATAGCTGGGTACAGGGGGGCATCTCTTACAAGTATTAGGTTGGGCAAGAATAGATATATGCGATGTCCAAAATGCCATAAGTTTTCTTTGTTCAATGTAAGGGATACAAGAATTAGCGAGAATAAATGAGCGGCGGGCCCCCGCGAAGAGCAAAATCGCCTTGACTGTTAGCTCGTCATAAAGAACGCTTAAGGAGTTATTAGAAGCATGTTTTTGGATAAACTTATTTATTGAGAGTTCCCTTATACGTTATACACGAGCAACAAACGGTAAAAACATGGTACCAGAAGTAGAGAGTTTGGTTCATAATGAATATTTCCTGTTCGTCCTAATATTTGGCTGTGCCCTTATTATTGCCCAAATGGTTCATCATGTCCTGATAAACTACGTCCGGGCGCTTACCCGGCAAACAGAGACTGAGATTGATGACACCATCCTGGAAATATTGATAAGACCGGTGTATGTTTATATCATAGTTGGAGGTCTTTATTTCGCTTTTCAATCGTTATCCCTGCTCGATCCCTATGCCAAGTATATAGACGACATATTTTTTGTCGGCTCTGTTTTGTTAGCGGCTTTAGTAGTATCCCAGATTGCACGGGTGCTGTTAGAAGCAGGGTTAAAGGTGCAGGAGCGATTTGAGAAGATGCCGGAATTGATGAGCTACGTAATAACCATTTTGGCTTATATCTTAGCGTTTTTGGTGATTATGTACTACTTCGATATAAAATTAACACCTTTAATCGCGGCTTATGGGCTAGGCGGTTTAGCCGTAGCACTGGCATTACAGGATACGCTTTCTAATATCTTCTCGGGATTGCATATTGTATCAGACCAGCCAATAAATTATGGCGATTTTATAGAGATAGAAGGTGGTCTGTCCGGTTTTGTCGAGGATATAAGCTGGCGATCCACGCGGCTAAGAACACTGCCAAATACGCTTGTTATCATACCCAATTCAAAACTAGCGAGCAGTATAATCACGAATTATTCGTTGCCGGTGCTGGAGATGTCGGTGTTAGTGCAATGCGGTGTGGCTTACGATTCGGACCTGGAAGCGGTGGAACGAGTGACGATAGAAGTAGGAAAAGAGGTCCAGGTGGCAGTTCCCGGTGCGGTTACGGATTTTGAACCTGTCGTCCGGTACCATACATTTGGCGATTCGAACATTGAGTTCTCGATTATCTTGCGTGCGGAGGACCCGACGTCTAAATACATACTCACGCATGAGTTCATAAAAGCGTTGAAGAAGCGCTACGATGAAGAAGAAATAGAAATCTCATGGCCCGTGCGGAAAATATATTATGGTGAATAGGTGCAAAACGCCACGCAGGACATAGATAATCCACATCAAAACGCGGGTAACACCCACTTGTAATTGTTTTTTGCTGCAACAACCCAACTCAGTACAACAAAACTCCATCGGAAACATAGCCGAAAAGCATATGTATTTAAAAGGTTAAGTTTATAGATACCAAAGGGACGACAAAGATGGATAACATATTTCAGGATTTCACCGCGGAAAGCGAGCTCTTCAAGGATAAAGAGGTACTTCATCCCACCTACAACAGTACGTATTTACCACATCGGACGAAGCAAATCAAGATTTTAGCGGCTGCGTTATCACCCGCGCTGAAGGGGGAAAAACCATCTAATGTATTCATCCACGGGGGGCAAGGGATCGGAAAGACCGCGACAGTAAAATATGTGTGCACGGAGTTAGAGGCGATGTGTAAGAAGATAGGCCGTAAATGTACTATCGTGTATATCAACGGCGAGATCTTTGATACTCAGTATCGCGTTTTTGCCTATCTTGCAAGGGTATTCAATAAGCGCGTCCCTATGATTGGTTGGCCAACCGATATGGTATATTCAGAGTTTAAGGCTGCGATAGATACCGAAGAAAGATGCGTGATTGTGATCATAGATGATGCGGACAAATTGGCGCATAAAGGCGATGAAGCGTTATATATCCTTTCGCGGATAAACAGCGAGCTAACTAATGCGAAATTAAGTGTGGTCTGTATTTCGGGTGATTCGGCTTTTATGGAACTACAGGAACCCGAGGTGCGGTCCGCGTTGTGTGAGAAGGAAATATTATTTCTGCCTTATGATACTTACCAGTTGATAGATATTTTAGAGGATAGGGCGAAAAAGGCGTTCAATGCTTCACAGTTAGGTGATGCGGTGATACCGTTATGCGCGGAATTCGCGGTTCAAGAGCAGGGGGATGTAAGATATGCCCTTGATCTACTAAGAGTGGCAGCAGAAATTGCAGACCGCACGAAATCCAAAAAGCTAACTCAGGAACATGTGAGGCTTGCAAAGGAACAGATAGAAGAACACTGGATTGCAGAAGTGGTAAATACGTTGCCCCTGCAATCAAAAATACTATTGAACGCCATAATAATATTAATTAAAGCAACGGCAAAACGTTATTTATTCAGTGGCGAGGTTTATGCCACGTATCAGAAAATCTGTGCTGAGTTAAGCATAGAAGCATTAACACAACGACGTGTTACCGATTTGATTTCTGAATTAGACATTTTAGGATTGTTAACTGCAAAGGTTATAAACCGAGGCAGATATGGACGTACAAAAGAGATAAGCTTGATTGTGCCCGTGGAGTCTATTCAGTTAGCCTTAACAGGCGAAACTACGCTTGAACCAGCGGCGTCTATTAAAGTGGAATCCGAGAGTGGCATTGTGTGGGGCTAATTTCGACCCCTCAAGCCCAGAATCGTTTTGTCCTAGTATACCGCCTCTCTTCTTCCAGTATATTACGATAAAACGACACATCGGCATCTTTAGACCTCCTTATTATCTTCGATGCCACTTCCGGACCTACACCACGTGCTGCAAGCGCAATCACAGCAAGGACACCATGTGACAGAACCAGATTTGCATTCCGATACACCCTCTTCACTCGCGCTGTAGTCTCTGTTTCACTATCGGTGCCGCGCCTCTTCACAAGTTTTAGTTCTTCTTTCTCCCACGGTTTCAATGCCGCAATCAGCCTCGAATTGCAGAACGGGCAGACGAGCGAGTCCGCTCCGAGTTCTATAATTGTCTTTACACGCAGTACCGAGTCCCATTTCTTGCAACTCACACAGAATAAGATTACGCGGTCGTTTAAAATCCTATTCCGCAGCGCATCTATAATTAAGCCCTCGTCCCTATCCACAGCTAGCATATCTCGCCAACTCAAATACCCGGCAGTTCCAATGGGACTAGGAGCGGAGAAACATACATTTATCGCGCCCGATTTTATCTTACTCACCACTTCCTCTGTACGCGCTACATCCAGCTTATCCGCGAAAACGTCATTTACCGTCTCTTCGTATATCGGCGTGTCTGAGAATAGTTTTACCAGCTTATCCGCAGAAATCTGTCTTCTGTCGAAAGTCTTTTGCAGCGCACCGAATCGCTTCGCCACGTTCAACAATTCCCATTTAAACAGAAACGAATTTTTCAGTGTCGTTTTAATTATTAACCGCACGAATTCGGGCTCGATTGAACACAGCGTCAGTTTCAATACTTCTTTCGTTATCTTTCTGCCGGATTTTAATTTTATCCTGTACGGGTCTATCTCCAGGGATATGTCCGCTCCGATGCGGGCGCCGAGTAAAGCGATTAGCACCCGTCCAAACGTTTCGTTCACAAGATGTCCGAAACATGCGTTTAATATCACCTCTGTACCGTCTTTTGCCATTTCCACGACCATTTCAGTCGCTGTTGGCACCACACACCCCTCCGCAATTTGCTTAGTTATTAGTTCTATAAGCGGCTTAAAAGATTCGGCAGTCATCCCATATTCTTGTGGCAGTTCCTCCGCTAATTTTGACGTCTTGTTTGAGACGATAAAAGCCGCGATTTTAGCTCGTAAATCTCCCACTTCCTGTGCAATGGCAAAAGGCACGGGTATCTCTTCGCCTCCCCAATTGGGTATCTCGCCTATTTTTTTCACCCCGGGTTCTACTTTTATCCGCTCACCATCCTCGTCCACATCAGGGTCCACTATTCGCCACGTCTCGCCCTTCGCAACGAACAACGCACCGGTAGTCGCGAAATTCAGCACGAATCGTTCATCCAGCATGCAGATCAGCTTACAGGTCACCATATCAAACACCTTATATTTTCGCTCGTCCGGGATCATCGAGAGATTCTCATAATAATAGATCCTCGTGCTTTTTGTCTGTCTTAGCAGTTCACCATCTAATCTTACCAACCATTCATCCTCTAATTGCTTTATCACCCGCGTCATAGTCTCGAAAGAGACGTTTCTGAATGGGTATGCCCGAGTTATCAAAGCATGAAGTTTATTCCGCGGAACCATGCCAAAATCCAGTAGCACACCGCAAATCTGGTTCGCTAAGACATCTAACGAGCGTTCTTTTAGCTTAATATCCTCTATTTCGCCGGACTTCGCTCTTCTTGCAATCACTAACGATTCTGCCACGTCGTCTGGAGTAAGAGCAATGATCTTGCCCGAAGACGTTCTTTGGAACGAATGAGAAGCACGACCTACTCTTTGCACCAATCTCGTTACTTCACGTGGCGATGCGTACTGAATCACCATATCAATTGAGCCGATGTCAATTCCGAGTTCCATGGAACTGGTACAAATCAAGCCTTTTATCTCTCCGTTTTTTATTTTTTCCTCGGCTTCTATTCTCATCTCCCGTGACAGCGATCCGTGATGAACACCGATTAGTCCTGGTTCAAACTTGTTTATGAGCGCCGCAAGCATCTCCGCTGCTCTACGTGTGTTCACAAAGATCAAACACGATTTACGCGCTTTTACCACCTTCTTTATGGCTTTTACATGTGCGAACACTGCGGGGTCAACGCCTAATTTCTTTGCCGACAACACGTCTTTTTTCGTGCTGCCCGGACTCAAAACAGCTATTTTCATCGCTTTTGTGGAGACTGTGTTCACCACCTGCATTTCTTTATGCCGTGAAAAGAACTTCGCTACTTCTTCCGGGTTGCCTACTGTTGCAGACAAGCATATTCGCTGGAAATCGTCTGCAAGCACTGCTATTCGTTCTAACGCAATCGCAAGCTGTGCGCCTCGTTTGCAATTAGCCAATTCATGTACTTCGTCTATTATCACATGCCGCACCGATTTCAGACTCTCCCGCAGCCGTTTACCCAGTAAAATTGCCTGTACTGTTTCTGGTGTTGTGATAAGGACATCCGGCGGTTTTAATGCTTGTTGCCGTCTTTTATACGCGGTGGTGTCGCCGTGTCTCACCTCTATGTTAATACCGAGTGCTGCGCCCCACTTCTCTAATCGTAGAAGCATGTCACGGTTTAAAGCACGTAACGGCGTGATATAAAGCACGGAAATGCCACTTGCATGTTCTTCCGCCTCTAATATCTGGTGGAACACAGGTAAAATAGCCGCTTCTGTCTTCCCGAAACCCGTGGGTGCTATGAGCAATACGTCATTACCCGCTAAAATGGGTGGGATGCCCAATTCCTGTGGTTCCGTGGGTGACGCAAATCTCGTTTTTAATACCTCCTGAATCTGCGCATTGAGCAAAGAGAATGTGTTCATGGCTTTGACCACTATTTTAGTCTATTACTTGGAATGGCTCAGTGCTAAATTTATTAACTCAGGGATTTTCACGATGAAATATATGTTACCTCTTTATTTAAACCTGACTGCAATAGTTTTATTTCCCAGCCATGATACGGGTAAATTTCTGCCCGATTCATACAAGCTTCCTCAGCAGTGACTCAACAGCCATCTTATGCTTCTCGTTATAAGAATATAAAATCATCAAATAAATTCTCGATCCGCCACCTCCTGCTTTTCTCATTGAGTATTTGCGCATCATTGCACTCATAGTCGTTAGCCAGGTAGCCATGATAGTGTTCTATGCCATCCTCAAGAAAGCACATACTTTACGGACAGAAATGGGAAAGTTTATAAAAGGGGATACCTGCTATTAGATTAAGCTAAAGGGAGGGGGAAAGAGGAATGGAAAAGTTTAGATATGGGCTCGTATCGGTTTGTTTTGCTGTTACTATGTTGGTATTGACGGGAACTGTGTCGGCGGATACGTGGTATGTGGATGATGACGGTGGCGTGGGGATAAACTTTACGAAGATACGGGATGCGGTGGATGCAGCGCAAGATAATGATACTATATATGTATACGATGGAACGTATAACGAGTCTGTAATTGTGGATAAGTCACTTAGACTGCAGGGCGAGAACAGAGAGACCACAATCATCGATGCCTGTGGTGGTAACAAGGGGATTATATAACCGCCGATGATTGTGTTCAGTGGGTTCACGATAAGGAATTGTTGGAATACTGGAATTGATATATCCCCTTCCTCAAATAGCAACACAATAACTGACAATATAATACATTCCGTAATGGGTGGCAGTGATACTGATGGTATCGAAGTAACGATTTCATCATACAATGTAATCTCAAATAACGAAATATTCGATTGTGATGATGAAGGTATAGAAAAGACGGGTCATCGCACAATACAGTTACCAACAACACGATATATTCGGTTACTGGAGAGGCAATTGATGTGAGAGGTTCATTATATAATTATATTGCAAACAACACCATTTATTCAAATGGTAATTACGGCATTCGTTTAGGTCGTTCGTGGAGTGGGGAGCCAGTTGTGTGGGGGTCTTCACATAATACAATAACTTTCAATGTTATTTATTTAAATGATGATGGTGGAATAAAATTGAAAAATTCATCCAACAATATAATCACCAATAATATCGTGTATGCAAATGAGGATATTGGCATCTGCGCAAAAAACTCCAGCGATAACCAAATTTATCACAACAACTTGATATACAACGATGAACAAGCATCTGATGATAGTAGTAACAACTCATGGGACATGGGTTCAGTTATCGGCGGGAACTACTGGAGCGACCACGAATGCACCGGTAACCCAAGTAACGGCTCACAACCTTATTATATAGATAGCGATAGCATAGACCATTACCCCTTCGGGGATCCAATAGGTGAGTTGCCACCTTTACCTCCACCAGTACCGAGAACAGATGTGGACGTTTTTAAAACAGAGTGGTTATACACATCTGAGACTTATATTGACCACAACCAAACGTATAACTTTGATATAGGGTGGGATGTGGACATTGGGGACGTACAAAATTTAGATAACGTAACAATTACGATTTCAACTCCAATAGACATTACATATACCGGCACTTCTACATTTTATACCGGCACTTGGGAATCATATAATTGTTCTTTCTTGCCTTTCAATCATATAGGGGAGAACTACACATGGGTGCTTCCGTTAAAAGAGGGTTTTACCACATGCATTGATTTTCAACTGCCAGAAGAAAAAGTACAAAGTAACCCATGGGCTGATATGGTTGTAAATACAATGGATGAGGATGGCTATACCCGAGTAAATATCACGATTATACCAATAACACCTTCGGTTTCAGGTGGCCCTTCAATCAGAGGAAAAGTTATTGATTCTTCTTACCCCCCAGAATTTGAAGTAGATGTGTTCTTTCCCGATTACCTTATCGATTTTCATGGTGATTGGGAGGACTTGAATCAGAACCAATCATATAACTTCTCTGTTTTGGTGGATAACCCAAAAGATGTTGAGTTATGGCTTGATAAAACACAGGGTCAATGGGATACGGAGTATAGTAATACAGTAACGCTGCCAGTAAGCGAGCTCGGAAGTGTGACGGTATCCTAGGATGTTCCAGTAAAATGGGAGCATGCTGCAACACAACCACAATATACTCAAAGTATTACAATTGAACTTGAAGAGAAAAAAGAATTCGACACAGGCAAAGAAACGTATCCAAGCATCTCAGGCACACACACGGGCACATTAAAACTAAACCAACCTCTCACCGGCACAATCGAAAAAACCAGTGATTTATCAACGCGGAGATCGCAGAGGGCGCAGAGTTTAAGTGTGTTCCAAACTCCGCTTGGTTCTTCTAATGTCTCTGCCTTCTCTGCGTGCTCTGCGGTAAAGTTAGGGGGTATAGTGATTTCACTGGAAAAATCGATTGTGCCCTCTCACCGTGCAAAATCTTTATACATACCCATGCACAGGCACCGGCGGACACCCCGAAAACGCTAAAATTTATAACGATACATGGCATATCGAGTCACCGCAGTGGAGGGGCTATCAAGAAGATGGGAACAACATATACTTTAACCACCCGTTCACGCTTGTAGCAAACGAAACATACAACTACACCATCCGTACCGGCTCGTATCCGCAGATTCATCATGCACCAGCGCTACGGACAGATAACGGCTGGCTAAACTGCACAGAGTTCACGGATGCCAACGGCAAGAAGCATACGGACTGGATACCCGCTATCCGGTTATTTTGATAACGCTTTTATTGCGAATAAAAGAGGTAGCGGCGAGCCATCTAACCACTCTTTTCGCATATTGCTGCCCCTTGTAAGCCATAAGCACTACGGCATCACTTGTTAGATTCGTGCAGTCCCATTTGTTCGATGAAAAAGACATTTATTTTATAGATGTTTATATCAAACAGTTTATATCAAGATATGCAGACGGGTGAGAAACTTTTAAATGAGATCAAAGATAAGAAAGTGCGAAGTGTGTGGTGAATATACATTAAAAGAAGTATGTAATAAGTGCGGGTGTGTGACGAAGAATCCACTGCCGCCAAGGTTCTCACCTAAAGACCCTTATGGTAAATATAGAAGGATGATGAAATATGGAAGAGATAGAAGTGCATGAATTGAAGAAGTTGAAATTGAAGAAGCCGGTAATGATAGAAGGGCTCCCAGGAGTAGGAAACGTAGGTAAATTAGTAGCTGAGCATATGATACAGGAGCTAAAAGCCGAGAAGATAATAGAGATATACTCATGGCATTTCCCAGCTCAGGTATTAGTGAATGACGACGGAACTGTCCACTTATGTAAAAATGAGATATATGCCTATAAATCAAAGAAGCAGGATTTGGTGATCATCACTGGCGACCAGCAGAGTGTAACAAATGAGGGCCATTATTTCATTACTGAGAAGCTCCTTGACATTGCACAGCAGTATGACGTATCTCGCATTTATAGCCTTGGTGGATATGGCATAGGTCAGCTAGTGGAGAAACAGGTAGTGCTCGGCGCCGCGAATGAATTAGAGCTTGTGGGCGAGATGAAAGAATATGGTGTGGAATTCCGTGAAGAAGAGCCCGGAGGGAGCATCGTAGGCGCTTCCGGACTTCTGTTAGGTCTTGGTAAACTTAGAGGCTTTCCCGCGGTTTGCTTGCTTGGCCTTACTTCTGGTTATTTGGTGGACCCCAAAAGTGCACAGGCGGTACTCAAAGTCCTATGTCAAGCATTAAATCTTGAAATAGACATGCAGGATTTGGAAGAACGTGCAGAAGAGATGGAACGGGTGGTCGAACGACTGAAAGAGATGGAGCAAGCGCAGATACCGAGGACCCGAGATGAAGAGCTGGGGTACATCCGGTAACCTCAAGGGTTAGTTAGTATCAAAAAATCACAAACACGAATTCAGTAGGTAAATAAAAAGATAAAAAAAAAAGGGATATGGGTGTAGATCACCCAGTGTTTCAGACGGATTCTGACGTTAGAATCTTAAGTGACGTGGGCCTTTTAGCAACGTCCCCCTCTTTTATCCCTACTACGTATTCTAAGTCCTTCTCTTTTGCGAGATCTACTATTCGCTGGGTTATCAGACCGTCAAATACCACGCCCTTTACACTCGCGTCCGCCTCTTTCAATTCAGTTGCAAGGTCTCTTACTGTTGTCTCTTTTACTATATTCTTCTCTTCGTCTAACATTCGTGCCTTAAGCGTACCTTCAAGCTCTTCCAAATGCGTTTTGAATGGGGCTAAAGAATCTTCCTTCTTCTCTGTTACCTTAGCTTTTTTCCTCTGTATCACCTTTGTCTGCTCCTGCGGCTTCTTCCCCTTGCTGTTCTCTACCTGTTCTGACGGCGCTTTATTGTGCAACGCTTTTGAAATCTCCTTGTACGACATATCCTCTACGCTTCGCCCTTCGGGTGACGTGGCGACATAATCCACCTCCGCAACTTGTAAAAGCTCCTTTAAAATGAGGTCTCCACCTCTATCACCGTCAAAGAACGCAGTAACGGTCTTCCTCTTGCTTAGTTTAGGTATTGTGGCGGGGATATTCGTGCCTTCCACAGCTATTGTATTTTTAATGCCATATTTTAGCAGGTTTAACACATCTGCCCTACCCTCCACGATTATAATCGCATCCGAATTATCTATGTTTGGTCCCGCGGGCAAGTTTTTATATTGCGTTATCTCTTCCATCCGCACCGATTGTTTCACCTCGCTCACCATCATATCGCTGTCAATTGTCGTCTCGATAACGTTACGCATTATCTCTTTTGCTCGGTCGGTTATCCGTTTTCTCTTTGTCGCCCTTATGTCCTCCATCTTTGTTACCTCGACATGCGCAACACACGGACCCACTCGATCTATGGTCTCCAGAGAAGCGGCAAGTATTGCCGTCTCTACCTTATCCAAGCCCGATGGGATGAGTATTTCACCCGCGGATTTACCGCCTTTTGACTCGACATTTACCTCTATTCTACCGATTCTACTGCTCTTCTGCAGATCTCTCAGGTCTAAATCCTCGCCTAATAATCCCTCTGTCTGGCCAAATATTGCACCCACCACATCAGATTTCTCTACAAAACCCTCGGCTGTGATGTTAGCATGAACCACGTATTTTGTTGTATCTATATCGTGCATTTTTTTTTATTCCCATCAAAGGTTGCATCACCTTTGTCTTTTTGCTTTACCTTCGCCATATCCATTTATTCTGACAACCTGAACTGACAGTACCACATTTATATTCTGTAATAGTATTAAGATAAAAAGCTAATGAACATAGAGTATGGAGACCGCAGAGATGGGAATAAAAAATTTGGACCCCAAAAAATTCGTGAGTGAGAAAGAAGAGGAAATTTCGGCTATTGTTGGTACTGATTTCGCGATTAACGCTTTATCTGGCGGTGTGGACTCTTCGACAGTTACTATGCTTGGTCATAGCGCTCTGGGTGAGAGACTGAAGACATATTTCATTGACACTGGTTTGATGCGGGAAGGGGAAGCGGAACAGGTAGTTTCGCTATTTGCGGATTTAGGCATAAAAGTAGAAGTTGTAGATGCACAAAGGCAATTCTTTGCTGCCTTGAGCGGTGTAACGGATCCCGAAGAGAAGCGGGAAGCGATTACACAAACTTTTTATCGTGATGTGTTTGGTGAACTTGTACGGGATATAGGTGCGAAATTTCTTCTGCAGGGTACTATACTGACCGATGTGGATGAGACGGTTGCGGGGATCAAAAGGCAGCATAATATTCTCACGCAGTTGGGCATTGACTCGGAACGTGAATTTGGCTACAAAATCATAGAGCCAC